>JAOZSN010000083.1:11795-12735 GCA_029939635.1 Deltaproteobacteria bacterium | reverse complement strand
TGGAGGGTAAACTCTTTTCAAAACCAATAAGTATCTGCTCCATGACACTGACTAAGCCACGCGCACCTGTTTTCTCCTGCACGGCCATGGTGGCAATGGCCCGAAACACCTCTGGTTCAAACTGGAGCCGAATGTCATAGGCCATAAAATCCTGCTTTTTCCCCACCACCACACTGGAGTTGTGACCGCTGAGGATCTCAACAAAATCATCCTCACTGAGTTCATGGAGACTGGCCACCACCGGTAACCGCCCGACAAATTCACTTTCAAAACCAAACTCAATGAGATCCTCAGCCTTTACCTTGGCAAAGTATTGATTCTCTTGCCTGTCTGTCTCAATATTAGAACCAAAACCAATGGAACGTTCATTGCACCGTTTCTGGATAATCTCCGGCAGACCAACAAAGGCACCACTCATGATAAAAAGAATATTACGGGTATTGACCACCCTCTTTTCCCGCTTGCCTGTAGCACGATAATGCTCCATGGCCTCCATTTGTGAAACCGGATCATGGGGAACTTTAAGTTCAACCTCAGTCTCCTCCATCGGCTTTAAAAATGCGCGCTGTACGCCTCCACGGGAAACATCTGCCCCTAAACGCATGGGAGAGCCGGCAATCTTATCCACCTCATCCACATAGATGATGCCATACTCGGCCCGGCTGATATCATCATCAGCCTCACGTACCAGATCACGCACCAGATCATCCACATCACCACCCACATAGCCGGTTTCAGAAAACTTGGTGGCATCACCCTTAACAAAAGGCACCCCAATACGACGGGCAATAAGCTTCAACAGATAGGTCTTACCTACCCCGGTTGGGCCGATGAGTAGGACATTGGATTTGATACGACCCACGTTGCGTTTACGTTCCCGCCCTGATGATAACTCATGGCGACTACGGTTAAAATGGGTACAAATCTTGGTAGAAAGAAC
>JAOZSN010000083.1:0-11785 GCA_029939635.1 Deltaproteobacteria bacterium | reverse complement strand
GAACAACATACTCGTCAAGATAGTCCACCAGCTCCTGGGGTTTGAGATCAAAGGTAAATTCTTCCAACCCTTTATCCTGGGTGGTTTGCCCAGCCCCCTCATCCTTTATGGGTACAGGCAGCAATCCGGAAGAAATGATCTTCACCCGGCCACCATATTTATCGCTGAGATAATCACCCAGCTCTTTTTCTAGATCCTTTTCATTGGGAAAGGAGGCAGTATCGTCAGACATTTTTTATTCAGTTATGTAGAGGTTTAGAAGGGATAGCTTATTGTTACTAAGTTAGGCCAAGGGCCTTAATTTTCTTATGAAGATGACTACGTTCCATGCCGATTTCTTCAGCGGTTTTTGAAATATTACCATCATTGGCCTGTAACCGTTCACGTAAAAAATCACTCTCAAACATTTTTTTAGCCTCTTTAAACGGCACATCATCATAATCGCCTAAAGAGCCAGTGGGCAGGACAGGGCCAGCAGCCACCGCAGCGCTGTTGCCTAAAAGCATGGTCACCTGCTCAACGTCAATTTCCTCTTCTGAGCACATGATGAGTAAACGCTCTAAGAAGTTGCGCAACTCACGTACGTTACCTGGCCACTCATGACATTGCAGGGCTCGAATGGCATTTGTGGTAAAAACACGATCACTAAAACCCTTGGTGACAAAAACCTTCATCAGGTCCGTAACCAAATGGGGGATATCCTCAAGGCGCTCCCGCAGAGGTGGCAGAGTTATGGGAATGACATTAAGGCGATAAAAAAGATCTGCCCGGAACGTACCATTTTTTATCTCCTCCTCGAGATCCTTATTGGTGGCAGCCACAACCCGGACATTAATAGAAACAGTCTTGGCTCCACCTACCCGCTCAAATTTCTGCTCTTGGAGAATGCGCAATACCTTGGCTTGGGCATTCATGCTCATATCGCCAATTTCATCAAGAAAGAGAATTGAGCCATCAGCCAGATCAAATTTACCGCGCTTGGAGGAGGTGGCACCGGTAAAGGCTCCTTTCTCATGGCCAAACAATTCACTTTCAATAAGCTCATCAGGAATAGCAGCGCAGTTAACCTCAATCATGGGCTTATCAGCCACGCTCGAGTAATGGTGGATGGTCTGCGCTGCCAACTCCTTGCCAGTACCATGCTCACCACGAATGAGAACCCAGGCATCTGAAGGAGCGACACGCATAAGTTGCTGACGCAGGCCAGTCATGGCTGGCGACACGCCGGTGAGTTCCTGGAAAGAGCCACCACCCGCCTTCAAGATCTCATTTTCACGGGTCAGGCTGGAGAGTTTCAGGGCATTGGTAATGGAGAGAATAATTTTATCGTAGGATGGTGGTTTTTCAATAAAGTCAAAGGCGCCCATCTTGGTGGCCTGTACCGCAGTCTCAATATTACCATGGCCGGAAATCATGATCACCGGCAGATCAGCAAACTGCTCTTTGATCTTGGGCAAGACCTCCATGCCATCCATGCCCGGCATCCAGATATCCAGTAAGACCAGGTCAATGGACTCGTTGTTCAACGCTGCCAAACCAGTCTCCCCATCCTCCACCAACACGGGCTCAAAGCCCTCATCGGACAGGATGCCGGCCAGTGATTCACGGATCATCACCTCATCATCAATTACCAAAATTTTTTTTGCCATTTTTTTTGCTCTTTTGTAACTATTCAGCGAGGCCAACAAGTTACCCCAAACTCTCAACCGTTACATTTTTTAATCTCTTCTTAGGCCACCAACGGCAACTCTACCACTATACATGTGCCTTTAGGTTTATTATTCTTTACCCGAATATACCCACCATGGTCAGAAATAATCGTCGAGACAATGGCCAAGCCCAAACCAGTGCCGGTCTGTTTGGTGGTAAAATAAGGTTCAAAGAGGTGCAGCTTGTCCTCATCATCGACACCGCTGCCATTATCGCGCACCTCCAGGAAGACCACGTTCTGCGCCTCATCCAGAGAAATTTCCACATCAACCGCTCCCGCACCATCCCCCTCATGCAGCGCAGCCACACTATTATCCAGGAGGTTCACCAACACCCGCTCCAGCTGTTTGCGATCAAAGAGAAAGGGTGGGATTTCCTGATGACATATCATCTGAAACTGAACATGGGCATGGCCCTCCTGATAGAGAGACAGGGCCTCCCGCACCATATCCGGCAACATATTCAGGGCTTTACGTGCCGCTGGCATGCGTGCAAAACTGGAAAACTCAGAGACCAAATGTTTGAGCTCATCCACCTGATTAACAATGGTCTTGGTGCATAGATCAAAAATATCCCCTTCTCCAGCCAATTTGTCAAGATAGCGTTTGCGTAAACGCTGGGCCGAAAGCTGGATGGGAGTGAGGGGGTTTTTTACCTCATGGGCAATACGGCGGGCCACCTCGCGCCAAGCCGCCATTCTCTGGGCCTTTTCCAGCTCGGTGAGATTATCAAAAACCAGTACCACACCTAAATCATGGCCCTGCTCATCGTACAGACGGGTAATATTAATACGTAGGGAAAAGGTCTCCTGCCCTACGGTAAGTTGCAGAGGCCGCTCCAAAGTCAGCTGGCCAGAACTATCCAATTCAAAGAGAAATCCGGTCATCACCGCCTGATGTTCTGGGGACAACACCATACGGTAATCCTTGTTGATCAAGGTTGAGGCATCAATCCTTAACAAACGTTCGGCAAAGGTGTTGATAGTGACAATGGTACCATCACTATCAAGGGAAATAACACCAGCAGAGACATTCTGCAGGATGGTTTCGGTATAACGCCGCCTATTTTCAAGCTCCAGGTTTGACTCCTGTAGATGCTGCCGACCAGCCAGTAAATCATGGGTCATCTTATTAAAGGAATCAACCAGGGTGCCCATCTCATCACCCGACTCACGCCTGATCTTAAAATCAAGCTCGCCATCAGCCACCTTCCGAGTTGCTTCAGCCAAAGTACCAATAGGGTTGGTAAGACCAGCAGCCACATAAAAGCCAAACCAGATGGCAGCAAAAACAACAAGCAAGGAAACAATGAGCAAAATAACCAGCAGACTTGTTTTCAGGGGTTGCTGCAAAAGCATGAGCTGACGGTAGCCAGTCAAGCCATCTGAAATCTTGGCCAATTGCGCCAATTTCTCCTCAGGTATAAAGACAGCAGCCACCAGCACATGGGGGGTGTTTTGCCAACGCCCAAGCTGGACAAGAGTGGCACTCATCACTAACTCACCACCAGCAAGGGGTTCAATGGTGGTCAGATTTTTTTCACCGGCAAAGGCCTGGCGCACCAAGGAAGCTGGCACAGCAGGAATTTCCTGGTCAGCCAGCTCTGCCGCCACCACCTTCACCTTAGAACGACGCTGGTCAGAGATAAGCTCTAAAAGGGCCAACCCTCTGTTATCCACCATATCAGCCAAAAAGAGATCAAGGGAGGTGTCGGTAAGCGTTCGATAGCGGCTTGATTCCAAGAGCTGGGAGGTACCCTCACCCAGGCTGACGGCCTCGTGACGACTCTCCTTATATACATCACGGGCAATGGAGAGTGATTCTACCAAGGCCTGCTCTACATTAATATTGAACCAATAATCCATGGATGTTGAAACAAACTGCAGGGCAAGAAAGAACAAAATTGAGGTGGGGATAAGAGCCATAGAGACAAAAGAAATGACCAGCTTGGTACGCAGCCTGGTTCCCAGTATCCGCCGTTTCCGCTCAAAAACAAGCTGCACCAGATTACGCAGCACCAAAAAGATCATGAGCAACAGCAGTAAAATATTGATATTGATCAACACATAGACCAACACATTACCACTGACAGGAAAGGGTACCTCTCCCAGGTTCATGACCCTGGTTTCCAGATAGGTGAGAATAGGAATACAGATGACACAAAAGGCTATAACCCACCAGATCCTCTGCTTCTTGCGCTTGGCCCGCCCTTTCCTGTCCTCCCCGATAACCTGGCTCATCAGCTTGACTCTCCTGGCATGGTAAAGCTGATATAATGCCAATCCGTGGAAAAATCCCACATGGAGACAAACCCTAGGACATTCTGAAAACGGGGAGGCAACCCCTTGCGGGCAAACTTGGCCATGACTTTGACGGTATAGCGATGGCCGGGTTGCAAGGAACTTAAAGGAATGAGAGGTAGATCATGAACCCAGGTCATCAGCTCAGAGGCCTCAGCTAATGAGCGCACCATGATCAGCTGATCTGGCCGCCGGGTCGAGGTAAAAAGATACTCCTCTTTAAGGGTATCAAAGCGCAGTTGGTAGTCAAAACTCATACTGGCAATGGACTGCAGGCCACGCAGGGTATGGTGATGAAGCTCCACCAAAAAGGTAAAGGTAAGGGGAATACCGTTATTGACCCCCTCTTCCACCTGGGGAGTCAGACCATCCAACAAGCGAAAGTAAAGCAGTAAATTATCATCACCATTCATCACCAGACCATCACTGATTTTGGCCTTTGATTTAGGCCCAGCTGCCAGACTACCAGGCACAAGGGTCACGAGCAGCAGGCACAGAACAACCATACTAGCCAGCACATAACGCCCGGAGAAGGAGAGGAAAAATGGATTCATAATCGACCTTGCCATTGCTTAGTGGCACGACTCTCTGCCTCTGCCAGAAAAAGGGCAAAAGTAGAAGGGTCTATGGCGCTTAAGGCAACACCACCGTGGATCAATACTTGATTACGAACGAAATCATCATCGAGTTGGTCTATCTTATTAAAGACACGCAGCACCGGGATGGTATGCAGGTCAAGATCCCGTAACACATCGTCCACCACTGCCATCTGTTCCTCAAAATGAGGGTTGGCCAGGTCAATGACATGGATAAGTAAATCAGCCTCCTCCAACTCTTCAAGAGTGGCCTTGAAGGCCTGCATGAGATCCGCAGGCAATGCCCTGATAAAGCCAACAGTATCAGTAATAATAACCTCAACATCCTCGGGGAAACGAAGCCGACGACTGGTGGGATCCAAGGTGGCAAAGAGTTTATCTTCAGCTAAAATGGTACTCTTAGTCAAGGTATTAAGCAGGGTGGATTTACCGGCATTGGTGTAACCCACCAAGGAAATAACAGGCAGATCCTTCTGACGGCGCCGACGACGGCGCTGACTACGCTCACGGCCTATTTTCTTGAGATCCTTGGCCAAGCGGGACAGACGATCGCTGAGACGACGGCGATCAATCTCCAGTTTGGTCTCGCCTGGGCCACGACCACCAATACCACCGGTGAGTCTGGAGAGAGAATCATCCCGCATGCCAAGTCTAGGCCGCAGGTATTTAAGCTGGGCCATCTCAATCTGTAACTTACCCTCCCGACTTAAGGCCCGGCGAGCAAAGATATCAAGGATGAGCTGGGTACGGTCAATAACACGTAACTCGGTATGTTCAGTGATGGAGCGAACCTGGGATGGGTTGAGATCCTGATCAAAGATGAGCAGGTTAGCATTATGACGCAGGGCAAGGAGCATGATATCGCCCAGTTTACCCGTACCAAGAATAAGTTTGGGGTTGATCTTATGACGGCGCTGGATCACCGTATCAAGCACCTGCACATCAGCAGAACGAACCAACTCCTCAAGCTCGGCCATATGGGCGGCAGCCACCTGTTTAGCAGAGGTGGTAACAGAGATGAGGATGGCCCGATCCTTTCCCTTATCAACATCCTTAGTGGGCTGCAACCGAGCAAACTCATCTTCCAAGGAGGCAATGAGTTGCTGAATATCAACATTTTGCTGGCTGGGAACCACCGGCTCTAAGAAATGCCAACCCTCATCATCAGGCCCAGAATTAGGGGCAAGATGGACACCATGCAGACGATGAGCCAGACCATCACGAACCTCAACCATCACCATGAGATCAAGACGCAAGAAGAGCAGATCCATCAAATCATCACGGCTGATTTTTTCGCCGCCAAGATGGGTATGAACGCAACGCACACCCTTTAAGCGCTCGCCACCACTGCGGAGATGACTCAAGGAAGGTATGAAAATTGACTTATAGTCCCCAACAATAACGGTCTCCACCCCACCGTTACGATTCATAAGCACACCAACCTGACGATTAAGTTCAGTGGAAATCTCCGCCATTTCACGGGCCAGTTCCGGGCTCACCATGAGATCAGGATCTACACGCCGTTTAACTAGACGTTCCAGGCGACTAATTTGGCCTTTTTTCAGGCCTTGGGTATTGCCGGTTAGTTTAGAGATAGTTGAAACTCCATTTTCGAATGTAAGGAAGATATTTTAGTTAAAATCAACCCTCTGATTTTGAGTTGACTCGCCGGAGGATGGGGAAGTTCTTTCCGCTCTAACATGAAATATCTTGTTTTTCTAAATTCACCTTTGCTAGACACCACATCACGCTCGTTCCTCTCTAAAGTTTCGGTACATGTCCATCAAAAGTTCATTAAGAAAATCTACGATATTTCCTGAACGTCGCTCCAAGAACTACCCCACCCTCCTCTTTCTGTACAACAAGATGCTGCGTGGTTATGGCAGGAAAGGATTCGGGTTACTCGGCTGGAAAGGATGGGAGGAGTTGTCTTTCTCGGCGTATTCAGCAGTTTCCGTAGGGTTTCTTGGTGAACGAAAGAAAACCTGTACCAAATGTGAGCAGCGAAGCGCGTGATCGTTGTTTTTATGCAGTGAACTTAGGAGCACAAGGAAAGTGGTGTCGTAGCCGAGAAAGACAGCTCCTCCCATCCAGACCAAGGGCACAAACACGCACAACATTCTACATTTTCTTCCGTAAAACCCGTTTATCCCCAACCCGCAACGTCACCTTCTGCTTATCAAAATATTCCAACAGAGGAATAGAAAATTTCCTGGTCAACCCAGTTAAGCCCTTAAAACGCGGGGCATCAATTTCCCCCTCCTTTTCAATAAAAGCCACCAACTTCTCCTGCAAATCCTCCAAATGCTGGGTATAAAAATACAAATCCTCATTAATCTTGGCAAGTTTACCATCACGAACCAACACGTCCTGCATCTCAGCCACAAAACTGGTATCCAGGTCGGCAAATTTAGCACGCACCTCCTTCACCGTGGGAGTGGTGAGTCCGGCCTGCTTATACAGGGCAAGCATATCGGCTCGCACCTTCTTCTCATCAGCCTTAAATACCACCTTATGCTCGGCCAAACGAACTAAAGAATCCTCCAGAGCCAGACGCTCCTTCTTGAGCAAACTATTGACGGTGGAGATAAAAAGTTTTGGATTGAGTCCTTTGAAGAGTTGACTGCGCAATTCCTCCTTACTCAAACCAACCTGCAAGGGATTTTCGCGATGATAGTCGCTCAAAAATGCTAATAACCGCCAGGAGAGATCATCCACCACCTCGGCAAGCACCATGAGTTGCTGGTCAGAGTCAAGCACCACAACCTTGCCCTGGGAGATAGGGGTTGAAATCATTTTCTTAAGACGCTTACCAAAGAGTCCCATGCGTACTGACAGGGCTGCCAGGGTCAAACCCTGCCGACCACTCTGGCGCAGATGCAACAAGGCCTGCTCAGAAATATCACCAGTCCGATAAACATCAAAGGCCTCATTATTCTCAGCACGGAAACGCCGCCGTTTGCGCGGCGAGGCAGCAAAGATACGGCCACCGCCAATGGTATGCACCGGCGAATAACTACGTACCACATAGCGATCCCCCGGCCAGGCACCCACCTGTTCTTCCAGAAGAATCTGCACAGCAGTCTGCTGGCCAGGGGCAAGTGTCTCTTCATCAAGGAGCACTAGGCGTCCCATCACCTCGGCAGAACCAAGATGCACCCGTACTCTGGTGCGATTTTTTAATGGCTTTTCCTGGCTGGCAATATAGAGGAAATCAGCGTCAAGCATATAGGTGGGTTCAAGGCAGTTGGGGGTGGCAAGAATATTACCCCGCGAGATCTGGCTCTTTTCCACACCACCAATATTAATGGCAGTACGTTTACCCGCCTCCACCATCTCCACCTCAGCGCCATGGCTCTGGATGCCACGCACCTTACCCATGATGCCATGGGGAAAGACCTCCACCTCGTCACCCACATTAATACGACCACTGGCCGAGGTGCCAGTGACCACAGAGCCAAAACCCTTCATGGAAAAAACACGATCCACCGGCAAGCGAAAAGGGCCATAGGCCTCGGAGAAATCACAGCCTTTAACCAGGCTGTCTATCTCTTCTTTGACCTGCTCAATACCCTCACCAGTAATGGACGAAACATGAACCAGGGGAGCCCCTTCTAAGAAGGTGTCTTTAAAAAAATTGCGGACATCCTCCTCCACCATCTCCAGCCACTCTTCCTCCACCATATCCTTCTTGGTAAGGATAATAAGACCGCGATCCACCCCAAGCAACCGACAGATATCAAAATGCTCTCTAGTCTGGGGCATAATGCCCTCGTCAGCAGCAATGACAAAGGCCACCAGATCAATACCAGCCACCCCAGCCACCATGTTCTTGACGAACTTCTCATGGCCCGGCACATCGACAATACCCAAGCGATGACCACAGGCCAGATCAAGAAAGGCAAAACCCAGTTCAATGGTGATGCCGCGCGTCTTCTCCTCCTTGAGGCGATCTGTCTCAATACCGGTAAGGGCGCGTACCAGGCTGGTCTTACCATGATCAACATGACCGGCAGTGCCAAGGACAATCTCCCGCATTTTTTAGGCTCCAGTCAAAAAGGGATTGGATCGACGCTCTTCACCAATGGTGGATTTGGAACCACCATAGCCGTGGCCTGGCCAGACAACGGTCTCGTCTGGTAGCACCAATAGTCGTTTTTCAATGGCGTCCATGAATTGTTCCATGTCGCCACCAGGAAAATCTGTGCGCCCTACGGCCCCAACAAAGAGGGTATCGCCAGTAAAAAGGTCATGGCCAGAGTATAGACAAATACCGCCAGGGGTATGACCAGGGGTAAGGATAACCTCAAGACTCTCATTACCAAAATCAATGCGATCACCATCCTTTACCCGCCGATCAATGGGCGGTGAGGCAGGCAGACCAAGCATGGAAAAATAGCTAATCACCTCATCACGCTGGAAGAAATCATCGTCTATCTCATGCATAATAAGGGGAGCACCGGTGGCCTCCTTTAGGGGACCATTAGCGCAGACATGATCAGGATGCCCATGGGTATTGATGATCGCCACAATGGACAAACCCTCTTCCTTGACCATGGCCAGGATCTCATCCTCATTGCCGCCTGGATCTATAATAACACCCTTCTTGGTCTCTTCACAGCCCAACACATAGCAACACACCGCCATGGAGCCCACACTTTTTTGCCTAATAATCATCTTTGTTTCTCCTTAAAAAACCAGAAAAAGCCCACAAGGATTTCTCCATTGTGGGCTTTTTATACTCAACTTAATCGTGCGCACATAAAGGCAAAAGGCCGCATCTGTATCATAAATTGCTCATTCCACTAAAGGGTATCTTGCAAAACTAGATATTTTTTCCTGTGACGCAGTAATCGGATAAAATAGCAATTTTTCAAGGTGCCCTAAACAGCTTCAGCCTAAAACGTTACGGTTTAACAATCACAGGTATCTGGATTACAAGATCCACCACATCCACAGCCACTATCCTCAGCCATTTTCAGGGTAGATTTCTTTTCTTTGGTAATTCTCTCGACGTTATCAATAACCTTAGTAAAAGCATCAATGGCAGGACTCTCAGCATCAGAGCTTAAATAAGGGGCACCGTCATCACCGGCAATAACCACTTTGGGGTCAACAGGTACCTTGCCAAGAAAATTCAGTCCAAAATCTTTAGCAGTCTTCTCACCGCCACCAGACTTAAATATCTCCACGGTCTCACTACAATGGGGGCAGACAAAACCAGACATATTCTCCACCATACCCACTACCTGCATCTTGACATGCTTACAAAAATTCAAAGACTTCCGTACATCAGCAAGGGCAACCTCTTGGGGAGTGGTAACAACCACGGCATGGGCATCTGGGATGGTCTGGGCCACGGTAAGAGGCTCATCACCAGTACCTGGAGGAGCATCAATAATAAGATAATCAAGATCACCCCAGGCCAAATCAGCAATAAACTGACGGATGGCCTGGACTTTAAGGGGGCCACGCCAGATGATGGGATCATCACGATCTTCCATCATATATTCCAGAGAAACGACCTTAAGGTTATCACCAAATTGCATGGGCGGCAGCAGCTCATGCTTATTAACCTTGGCATCGGCCAACTTATCTTCAAGATTAAGCATCCGACAGATATCTGGGCCATGCAAATCTACATCCATCAGACCAACCTTATAACCACGCTTGGACAAGCCAACGGCCAGGTTTACAGAAACTGTGGATTTACCCACACCGCCCTTGCCACTCATGACCAGAATCTTATTTTTGATCTTGCCCAAAGATGAATTAATGGCCATATCCTGCTGGGCCATGGCCGCATCAGGGGACCCACACGAACCGGAACTACAACTGCTGCTATCTCCACCACCACATCCTGACATAATAAAAACCTCCGCAAAACATATAAATAAAAAGTAGTTTTTAGGTAATACCTACGTACTTTCGGAACATAGCGCACTTGACCATTTTTTGAAACCGCAAAACACCCAGATCAACAAGACTATGCCGAGCAGACAAAAATCATTAGGGCATTACAATAAGACAATCATGGCCCTTGTCCAGCCCTTTTCTTTCTGCCAACATGGCCAATGGTATATTTACAGGTGAGGGATCAAGCTAGTGTTTAATTGCAATAATTAGTTTGCCTATATATATAGTGTAGGCATGCCAAGACATACTCCTACTATTATCCTGACCACTTAAGAAGCCAGCACGCTAAAAACAATTTCAAATAGCCGGACTGCTGAATATCGCCAAGTTGAACGAGCAAGAATTATACTTGCTTGCGCCACAGGACAACAAAATAAAGAGGTTGCCAAAGGACTTGGCATTACTCTTCCCACTGTTGCCAAGTGGAGAAATCGATTTGCAAAACAAGGTCTCCCTGGACTCCAAGATGCTGAACGGTCTGGAAAGCCCGTAACATATGGAACTGACTTCAGAGATCGGCTCTTCAGTCTAATTGACGAAGAGCCACCTGTCGGCTTGGTACGCTGGGACTGCCCTTCTCTTGCTGAAAAGCTAGGTGGTAGCACTCACGCTGTTTGGCGCCTGCTCCGGCAAGGAAGGTATATATTTACACAGGTCAAGATCATGGTGCATTAGCACGGATCCAGAATTTGCTGTTAAGACAGCCGATATAGTTGGCCTCTACTTGAACCCTCCCCTTAACGCCTTAGTGCTGAGCGTAGACGAAAAGCCAAGTATTCAGGCTATAGAAAGAGAAACCGGCCTTATTGAAACCAGAGACAAAAAAGTCTACAGAGGATACAAAAGCACTTATAAACGGCATGGAACACTGAACTTATTTGCGGCATTAAATGTAGCCACAGGGTACGTCCACACAGAAACTACAGCCCAGAAAAAGCATGAAGACTTTCAGGCATTCCTCGGGAGTGTCATCAGCGATCTTCCGAAGGACAAGGAGATCCATGTAATTCTGGACAACTACAGTACTCATAAGAAAAACGATGAGTGGCTTGAGAAAAATTTCAAAACACGAGTTCATTTTCATTTTACCCCAACCTCGGCAAGCTGGTTGAATCAAATCGAAATTTGGTTTGGTATATTGTCGAGAAAAACTTTAAACGGCGCAAGCTTTCCTGATAAGGGTAGCCTGATTGCAGCAATCAAAGCATTTACCGAACGACATAATGAAAACCCGACCCCATTCAAATGGAAGAAGCGAGAGGTT
>JAOZSN010000006.1:30540-36967 GCA_029939635.1 Deltaproteobacteria bacterium | reverse complement strand
TTCCCGTCGTGAGAGTGTCGCATCTTTCATTATCAGGTCTCCGTTCGTTTAAGGGGTGCAATCCATAGAAATATGATATGGTCATGCAAAATGTGACGACTGGTTCAGATTTAAAATGAGACCGTCATGGTGTCAAGTGAAATTCGATAAGCTATGTTTCTTTTTGTCTTCTTCAATCGCTGACATCTAGGAAATGGCAAGGCTCGATTTTGGTGTGTATCGTGTAAGTTAAGATGGTTTCCGAAACGCTATGTCAGATCAAGTACGAGTTTTACTACAGCTTAGCGTACGTTTTCGTTCCGTTGGGCTTCAGCCCCCCTAATTTTGCAATAGGAAATAGTTCACAAGGCATAAAAAAAGCCGTATCCACCTAAGATGGGATACGGCTTGCGTGGAACTATGTAAAAAAGAAATTGTGGATCTTAAAGAAACTCAGCTGGCAGAATCTTAAACCTTTGAAGACCCTAGTGTCGCGTCAAGGCTGAAATGGCAAAATATCGCGCCGGCATTTTTTATGCCTGCAAGGCACGGCTTCAGGAGCATAGCCTAAGCTACGTGATTGAAGTCGTAACGCTGCAGGCGTGAAAAAGGGCAAGCGAAATGCGTCATTTCAGAGTTGACGCGACAGTAGGTTCCAGCGGTGATGACTCTGTCGTCACTCCCGCGGGAGTCTAGCATCGTTAGCTGAGTTTCCTTGAGAGGCAGTACTAAAGAAATTAACTACGATGATTTCGTGTATGACCAGCAGGGCTAAGGTTAATGGCCAGAGTATCGTTTCCCAAAGAATATTTATACTCTACCTCATACTTAGTACCACGACGAGCAGAGGCCTTAGAACGTGAACCCAAGGCAGAAATTTTAAAGATGAAATAACTTCCCTTATCTGAGACCAGGGTGATCTGTGGTTTATGGAAATAGGTGTTGGGTGATAGATTAAAATTATCCAGCAAAATACCTTTATATTGGGCAAGCACGACCTGCTGCTTATTTGCCACCAAGGTAAGTCGAGCCGCATGTTTTACCTTCTTGTTCAGACGAGAGATATCGCTTCGTTGCTGATCGGTATCCTCCTGCTGAGTCAACAACTGCAATCCTTGTTCATATTTTAGCTGGGCAGACTCATACATCTTACGGGCAAAAAAGCGGTCAGCCTCATTTTCGAGATTAACAAAACGATCACTGATTTGCTGATCTTGCAAGGAGGCGAGATGGGAACGAGAATCAGCCAGGAAAGGGTGATTCTGCAAGTCAGATTCTGCAGCCAAGGCCATGGCCAACTCATACCGGGCTATGGCCTTTACTGTCTGCTGGTTTGCCTCAAGTAGCTGTGCCTCATCAAGGATGATCTGTACGTTGGCTATGCCTTGAGCCTGAACAATGGAGTCACGTAGACTAGTCAAATTAATCAGCACTTTTTCTTCGGCAAAAATCAGGTTTTGGTCATACTGCTCCTTGGCCTCAAGCCATTTACCCTCCTCCATCAGCCTGTCACCCTTGTCCATCAGGGCTAGAAATTGGCTACGAAACTCCTGCTGTTGTTGGCTATTAATACGCGACTCATAATGAGAAATATGCTCTTTTAAGCTTACAATAGTTGCGTTATGCACATCTGGGGCATGCAAGGCAATATCTAGGGCCTTTTTATAGGTTGCCACACAGGCAGAATGATCCTGCTGGAGGGCCTGGGCCTGAGCCAGTTTTTCCAGCTCAGCAATTTCCAGTTTCTGAGTATGGATTTTCTTAGGGATATAAACACCATCATGAAGAACCTTACCAGCAATACCTTGTTTGAAGGTGGTGGAGGTCTGCATATCATTAATACATATCAGTAACTTTTCTTTTCCCTGCTGGTTAAGAATTCGAACCTGCTTGAGGCTATCTAATGCCTTTACCATGAGCAGGTGAGAATTTTGATAATCGTGTTTGCAGACTGATTCAGTGGCATGAGAGTACTGGGTATTGGCCTTACTGAAGGAATAAATTTCAAAAGTTAGATAAAACAGGGGTATCAAAGCAGCAAGGGACGCAAAGGCTATTTTTTTAACCCTTTTGTTTTTGAGAGATTTGTCTAATTTTTCTTGAATAAGGGGTATGGCCTCATTCAAGCGGTCAACCTTGGCCACCTCAAGCAATAAAGCTTGAACGGCATATTCATCACCCTGGCTAGCTGCTTTTTCTGCTGCCAAAAGATTATTGTCTAAATCACGCATGGTACTATCAATAAAATCAATATCGGTTTGAATATTAGGATAGTCTGCGACCATTTTTTGGGCTGTGATAAGATAGGTAAGAGCACGAGGATAATCGCATTTTTCAAGATGGCTATTAACCTCCCTGACCAAGGTTTTAGCACGCAAAACCTTTTCCTCCAATTCAGCAAAAAGCTTTTGTCTATTGGGGATGGCAATATCTAAGGGCAATGATTTCATATAAGCAAAACTGCCATAAATCTGGCCGCTTTGGATTAGGTTCATCAGATGGTGCAGGTGGTGATCAGACATGGGAGCCTCCGGAGGCATAGTGAAATAATGACCAAACCAACTAATCAATTATCTAGACTTATATACCAAGCCAGAGATAGGTACAATGAGCAGCACGTTTAAATTCCGCATGAATGGAACACCTAGGAAACAACTTCCATGTCCGCGGAAAAGATATTCCGCCAAAATGGATTTCTGGGCATAGGGCTACAAAATTGAGTTCATTGTGGGAGTTGAGCATTAAAAATTAATTCATTGTATGCAAGGCAAGTTCTGCCACTTTGTCAGCGCATCCCCCATCTCCTAAACTTTCTTTAATCTTGCCAAGTTCAGCTATCATACGCTGATGAGCCTCACCACCAGGCCACAAAGTATCAAGGGCAGCAGCCACATTTTTAGCTGTAGCATCGTACTGTAAAAGCTCTGGCACAACCTCATGCTCAGCAATAAGATTAACCAACGAGGCATATTTGACCTTAATAAGATGGTGGCCTAGATGATACGTTAAAGGGGCCAACTTATACGATACAATCATGGGAATCTGCAAAAGAGCCAGTTCTAAGGTCACGGTGCCAGAAGCAGCCATGACAAGATCACAGGCAGCCATAAGTTCATACCGTTCTGCACTGGGGATAACAGCAATTTCGACCCCATAGTCGTTTAAGCCGTTTTCTTCAAGATCCGCCATGGTTAAGGTCGGTGCAAGGGGCAAAAGAAAGGTTATATCTTGATGTTTTTCAGTTAGACGGGCGGCAGCCTCTAAAAAGATTGGCAGCATGGTGGAGATTTCCTTCTTGCGACTGCCAGGCAAGATACCAATCACTCGCCCCTGGGGTGAAAGGTCATGTTTCTCAAAAAAGGCAACTGGTTCAAGACGACTCTGCACCATCTCAACCAGGGGGTGACCAACATAATCGACCTCCATGCCCCATTGTTGATAAAATTTCTGCTCAAAGGGCAGGATAACCGCCATGGTATCCACCAGCCTTTGTATCTTTTTTACCCGACCAGTACGCCAGACCCACACCTTAGGACTGATATAAAAAAGGACAGGAATGCCGAGTTTCTTTGCCTGTTTGGCCATGAGCAGATTAAACTCAGCGTAATCGATAAGAATAAGCAACTGCGGGGGATGCTGTTTTAATCTGCTAACCAGGGTTTTTCTGGCTGCAAAAATTGTTGAAAGATGACCCAGAACCTCCACCAGGCCCATGATAGCCATACTGGCAGTATCAACAAGGATTTCAACCCCGGCCTGGGCCATATCAGGGCCACCCATACCACAAAGATGAATATCAGCCACCCTCTGTTGCAATGCTTCGGCCAAGCGGGCACCATACATTTCGCCAGAGGCCTCACCCGCGACAATCATCATTTCAATAGGCTTATCTCTAGATGGCAGAGTCATTATTGTGGTGATCCCTCATGCTTAAAGAGGGCAAGGGTCTCATGAAACAACTCGGTTACCAGGGCCACCACAAGGGTGAGGAGCTGCGGATCATCATAGTTAATAAATTTTTCCAAAAAACTATCGGTCAATTCAGTAAAGAAAAGATGGGCATCCTTATTGGTTGATTTTTGCATAAGGGAAAAATATTCACGCAATCTAGTCTCAGCAATGTTCTGTACCATATCCATTAATGTATCAGCTTTGTCGTCATCAACCTCATCCACCTGAGCGGCAATGATACGATCAACCATTGCTACCAAATGGGCCTTATGGAATTCAATCAGAGCAGCATGGTATTTTTCATCACCCTGCCCCACACGGAGCCAGGCTGCCGAGGTCAGAAAAAGGGTGAAAATATCAAATTCGTTGAGCACAAACTTGTAATGGTGAAAATCCTCACTGTTAAAAAAAGTGGTGAGCCTTTCGGCAATATGGCCTTGGGCCGACTGCAGCTGTTTAAAATCCTCTTTAGAGGCTGTTATTTCTGTCATGTTAATAAGTCATCTTCTGTAGGGTGATGGTGAGTAAGCAACCCCTTTTGACGCCATGGTAAAATGGTCAGAACAATGGCAATGGTAAAACAAAAAAACATGATTCCCCCACCATACCAGATAAGTTGTGCCGTACTATATCCCTCATAATTTTCATGAAGGTCAACAGTTGCAGCAAAATAAAGGAGCAAGACCAAAATCAGGGGTGTTGTATATTTAATACAAAAATCCCATATCACGGGTAAAGGACTGCCACTTTTAGCAAAATGGCGACGTAAAACGGTTGCCTTCAACACCCAGCCAACAACAAGGCACTCTAGTAAACCACCCAAAATAAGGCCATAATTTGTAATGAAATGATCGGCAATATCTAGAACATACAAACCACCATTGGTGGTAAAAATAAGACTGCCAATAAAACCAGCGCTACAGACTATCGTTATTACTTTCGTACGTTTCCAGGCAAATTTATCCATTAAAGAGCAGGTAAAGGCCTCAATAAGAGAGACGCCAGAGGTAAGCCCAGCCAAGACCAAAATGAGGAAAAACATGATGCCAAAAAGGGTGGAAAATTGCGGCAAAAGTGAAATAGCCTTTGGATAGACGACAAAGGCCAGTTGCGGCCCACCCTTAATGGCCTCGGCAAAGGCAACCCCTTGGCTTTTAGCCATAAAACCAACGATACCAAAGACAGCCAGTCCAGCGACAAGGGAGTAGAGACAGTTGACCACACAGGTAATCAAGGCATTGGTTGATATGTTCGATTTGTCAGGGAGATAGCTCGAGTAGGTAATCATAATACCAAAACCAAGGGACAGGGTGAAGAAAATCTGTCCAAAGGCCGCCACCCACACCTTAATGGCCTGGGTACGGAGCACAGGATCGCTGTTAAAAAAATTTATTTTTGTCCAGTCGGCAGAGAGGTAATGGTGCCAAATAGCTTCACTGGCCCCATCCAAGGTCAACGTCCAGCCCACCATGATCAAGGTCAGAATAAAAAGCGAAGGCATGAATATTTTGCTTACCTTTTCAATACCGTGACTGATACCACGAAAGCAGATAACCCAGCAAACCAGCCAGACAATAGCGGTAGAAATGAGAATTGGTGGTCTAAACCCACCAAGATGGGCAGCAGAATCAGATAATTGCAAAAAATTACCAAAGAAAAACTTTTGCGGATCATCACCCCAGGCATGGGTAAAGGCAAAAACAAGATAGTTAAGACACCAGCCAATGACCACTGAATAGTAGAGCATGATGCCAAACATAGCCACCACAGGCATCCACCAACCAAGCCCCTCAAAACCAGGGCCAATGCGATGAAAGCTTAAAGGGGATGAGCCCTTTTCCTTATGTCCCAGACCATATTCCAACAGCATAATAGGCAGACCTGCCACCACTAACGCTACCAGATAGGGAATGAGAAACGCCCCACCACCATGCTGGTGGGCCATGTAACTAAACCGCCAAACATTACCAAGACCAATGGCTGAACCGATAGCTGCGAGGAGAAAACCAAGATTTGACTGCCAATTGCTACGTGAAGTATGCATAATTTTGAAGATAAAGAAATAATGAAGTTAGGGAAGGAAAAAACGGTAATGAGAACCTGGATTAAAGAAGATATTATTTTAGTAGATATTCAACTATTGTCAACATGGTAGGGTTGCCTAGGCGTGGCTGCTGTGCTATTTTTGATCTGCGTTATACCAAACATTAATTCACCAATCAAAAAAAGAGCGTAATAATATGGCATCAAAAACCGTTCCTGTGGAAGAAGCAGTTGGCCTTGTTCTTCCCCATGATGTAACAGAAATTCGTACCCTGGAAAAATATGGTAAGGATGATGACTTTACTGTACAAGAAAGATTAGTTTTAAATGCCTACAATTCAACAAAAAAAACATAATAAATAAAAAAATTGAACTTTTTAAAAAAAAAATAAAAAAACTTAAACATAACTAAGTCCACCCAAATCCTCAACAACAATACCTTCTATATCGTGCG
>JAOZSN010000006.1:18211-30530 GCA_029939635.1 Deltaproteobacteria bacterium | reverse complement strand
TCAAGCTGATGATGTGGAACACCTTAAACGCCTTGGCAAGGATCATATCTATGTCCTCACTCTGAGTGATGATGAGATCCATGAAAATGAGGCGGCAGATATCCTGGCCAAAGGCTTATGTGGTGATGGTGTTATTATCTCAGGAGAACCCACCGAGGGTAAATTAAGCCTGGTGGCTGCCCATAATGGTCTGCTTCATGTGGATGTCGATCATTTATATGATTTCAATCTTCTGGGAGAGGTAATGTGTGCCACCCTGCACCATAACACCCCTGTGAAAAAAGGTACCCAAGTGGGTGCAACCAGACTCATCCCCCTCACCTCACATCGTTCTATAGTAGAGGAGGCAGCAAATCTTTGTGGAGAAAAAGGGATCTTACGTGTTAAGCCCTTAAAAAAGGTAAAGGCAGGCCTGATCATTACCGGCAATGAGGTGTATTACGGACGCATAAAGGATCGTTTTGAACCTGTCCTGCGCGAGAAACTGGCAAAACTTGGTTCAGAGGTGGTACGGGTTGCCTTTGCCCCTGATGATATCGACCATATTGCTGCTGAAATAACGGCCAGCATTGAGGCTGGGGCAGATTGCATCATCACCAGCGGTGGCATGTCCGTTGACCCTGATGATGTCACCAGAATGGGCATTGCCAAGGCCGGTGCCACGGATACGGTTTATGGTTCCCCAGTTCTCCCAGGTGCCATGTTCCTAGTGGGACGTATAGGTGATATCCCTGTTCTTGCCCTGCCCGCCTGCGGCATGTTTCACCGCATAACTGTTTTTGATATTGTCCTGCCTCGGGTACTTACCGGCGAACGTTTGGGACGAAAAGAACTGGCCACCATGGGACACGGCGGCTTATGCAGCACATGTAAGATATGTACCTACCCTATTTGCCATTTTGGCAAGTAAGATAGACTAAAGGCCATGGTCGCTTTCTATAAAACAGAGAACCGCTATTCTGCGGTTCATAGTTAGTAATTTAAGAGTTACCCCTCTCCCCCTTGTTTTCTTCCCCAGATCACCTTAGCCCCAAGCAGCAGCCATGGGGTGCCATGAAATACTAAATCAAACCAGTCCATGGGCTTATGCAGGGTGCCCTGCATAAGCATCTGTATCTTCTCAAATATATGGGGTGGGGCAAAGGGTGCCAATCCCAGGGTCAGACAGATGATAATGACCAGGGGCCATTCTAGTTGCTGTAAGAAATTCATGTAACCTATCCCTACTTACTCGGCTTTTGCATCAGGATGAATAAGCATCCATGTTCGGGTGGCTAATTTACCGCTCTTTTTTTCGCGGCCACTTACCACCACCCTACTGACCATTCTGGTCAAGGGTTTATCATTTTTAAAACTCAACACATCACCTTCGCGCTTGAGGGCATGCCAGCCCAGACCACTAATCCAGATACCAAAGGTACCATTGACATAATCATCAGGATTTTCCATGCGCACAGAAAATTCCTTTACCAGGGGATCGCTGAGCTGTTGAGCCGCTGGTTGCATATCAGTAAGAGGAAAATCAGCACCTTTCATTATTTTAGCAAAATGATCCATAGAGGCCCATTCATTGCCAAGAATGGCATGGCGCGGCAAGGCATACAGATCTGTAAAATCGCCAACAACACCAGAATCCTGGTTAAGCACCGCCTCATAGCCAAGTTTTCTTACCTCATCAAGGAGGATAGAATTATACTGGCCATAGGGTAAGGCAAAAAAGCGTGGTGTCTCGCCAAGCTTGCGGCTCATAATAGCCATGGAACGGGCCAGATCTTGACTGATCCAGGCTCGATACCCCACTTCATCCAGGCCTTCAGGTCTAAAGGCCATATGATAATGACCATAGCCATGATCCTGAAAATCTACGCCAGCCAGCTGCATCTCTTTAACCTGCTCCCAGGTCATATAATTGGAATAACCCTTTTCCTGTGCTCCAGTATACAAAAAAACCGTGAAGGGGTAGCCAAATGACTTCAGGATAGGCCAGGCATTTTCATAGACACTGGTATAGCCGTCATCAATGGTGATAACCACTGTCTTTGGTTGCAGGTTAATCTTGTTTTTCTTCAAGTTTACAAGATCTGCCAAGCTGATGACATGATAGTTGTTGGCCATAAGCCAGGCCATTTGCTCTTGGAAAATTTCAGTGGAGACGTTGGTGGTAGGATAGCGATCGTCACCAAAACGGTGATAGATGAGGATAGTGACCGAGTCTGCCGCTACAGCAGATGAGGAAAAAAGAAACATCAAAGCCAAAACTATAAAAATACATTTTTTTCTTAATACATACAAAGGCATAAAAAATTCTCCAGATTTATCACGTTATGATGTAAAGTTCAGTGGTTATTATTTCCATCTTATCTCTTACCTTACCTAACTATGAGGTCGCTATGAAAGTAAAAAATACTCTTTTCAGTCTGGTCCTGCTCTCCCTTCTTAGCTTAGCTGGTTTCAGCCAGGCTGCCCCACCAAATATTATTATGGAAACAAGTAAGGGAACCATAGAGATTGAACTTTTTGACACTAAAGCCCCTATAACATGCCAAAATTTCAGACAATATACCCAAGAAAAATATTTTGATGGCCTTATCTTTCACCGGGTAATCCCTGGCTTTATGATTCAGGGTGGTGGTTTTGAGCCAGGCATGAAGAAACGGCGCGGTCGTGACCCTATCATCAATGAGGCTAATAATGGCCTGAAAAACAAACGGGGTACACTATCCATGGCTCGCACCAACGATGTAAACTCTGCCACTGGCCAATTTTTCCTCAATGTCAAAGATAACCGCAGCCTTGATCACCGCTCAATGAGACGCAGTGAATATGGCTATGCCGTCTTTGGTAAGGTTGTGACGGGCATGGAAGTAGCTGATGCCATTGTTAACACTCCCAGGGGCAGAAAAGGTATGCATAATGATGTACCCAAAAAGGATATTTTAATTATCAAGATGTATGAAAAAATCAAGTAATCCCTCATCAAGCCTGGCAGTAGCTTCTACCAGACCACAAAGTGTTCCAAACAAAAGGAGAACTACATGTTTAAAAAATTATTGATTCTGTTTTCTATTAGTCTACTTTTAAATGTAACCGCTGGCTGTGGAGGTGGCAAACAGGCCGCAGTTAAACCAGGAGCAGGCGGTGATATTGCTGTTCTCTCCCTACGTGGTGACACCAGCATCTTGACGGATGACCAACATGCTGAGCTGGTCAGGGTGGGGCGTTGGATGGATAAGGACATTATAAAACAGCTGAAGCGGGCGGGGTATAATGCCACCTTAATCGAATCACAGAAAGAGTTCAAAGGGTCAGGTCATCTGCTCATCATTGATGTTGCTAAATTTACTGCTGGTAACCGGGCTGCCCGGGCCTTTGTTGGTTACGGCGCAGGTGCATCCTCACTAGATCTTACCTACAAGCTCCTTAACAGTCAGGGATCTATTATCAAGCAGTGGGATGATGGTGTGGGTTCCAGCAAGGGCGGCACTTACTGTGCCCAGACCCTGAACCGTAATGCCGCCCAAAAGGTACATACAACAATAAAGTAATAGACCGCTATAACCACAAATAACAAAGGAGCTATGCGTAAAAAATACGTATAGCTCCTTTGTTATTTGTGGCCCCAATGCACAGCAATAGTACCACACATTAATTTGCGATAGCCAACATTTTGAAAACCAGCATCGCTAAAGGCGTTAGCCAAGGCACAAGCCTCGTAAAAGCCAAGGGTAGATCCAGTGAGATAGGCATAGGCAGCCTCATCACTTGCCAGCATCCGTCCCATAAGGGGAATACCCCAGCGTAGATAGGCATTAATAAAGGGATAAAGCATATTCTTTGCAGGAGGGGTGGTATCAAGACTGACGATGGCTCCTCCAGGTTGCAAAACCCGATGGATCTCTCGTAAGACCCGAGGCACATCATCAACATTTCGTAATAAGTAGCCAAAGGTCACGGCACTAAAACTGTTATCGCTAAAGGGCAGCATATTGGCATCACACGCCATCCACTGGATGGGCAGTGAGGAGAAACGATTCTGGGCCTCACCCAACATATTCTGCGAAAAATCACCACCCACCACTGAAGCATTAGGGTATTTCTGGCTAAATAGGGCAGCGATATCACCAGTGCCTGTGGCTAGATCAAGCACCCTACCCTTGCTTAAATCTCCAGCCTTACCAACCACAAGACGCCGCCAGCGCTGATCCTGGCCCATGGTCATCACCCGATTCATCAGGTCATATCGCCCTGCAATACCATCAAACATGGCCTGCACCTGGGAGCCTTTACTCATGAATCATCCTCAGCACGAAACAATTCTTGGGGTTTAGGCTCTTCTTCTGCATCAACCACCCTTTCCTTGCTGGCCAGGAGACGTACCCGCGTAACAGGGCGGGTGGAGGAGAGACGTTTGCCCTTGGCAGCTGCACCCTTGACCAAATAATCAGCAAGACTAATATCAGTAAAATTTGACTTTGCCCGTTTATTTGGGGTGAAATAAATTCGTAAGGTTTCTTCCCCTGCCAGGCTGAGATATTGAATAAAAGAACGTTTATGTTCATCAAAGAGGCGATACTCCTTATCAATGATGAATTTCGGCATCTTAAAGCGTTTCATATAGGAGAGATTGCGGCTGCCCTCTTTATAGACAATATTGAAAATCAGCTTACGCTCCATTTTGCCCATCCATAATAAGTCATGACCCAGGAAAATTTTGTCTGTGACATTAAGGATTTTATAGAGTCCATTTTTGAAGAGCACCATGATCTTATCATACTGGGAACAGGCACAGCGAAAACCTTCATCACCTTTCACCTGATAACCGATAAAACCACTCTCCTCCTCATATCCCACAGTAAGATTAGAAATCGCCACCTTGCGCGCCTTGACCTCGCTAAAGGTGGCAAGCTCAGTCCGACGAGGATACTCCTTGCCATACTTCTGCAAAACATCGTCAATATAGTTGATGGTAAAAACAACCATATCCTTAAGAAATTTTTCTGTCTGACGTATTTTTTTCTGAACGACTTTTATTTCCTTATTCTTCTTGTCAATATCGTAGCGAGAAATACGGCGAATTTTGATTTCTAATAGGCGTTCAATATCCTCCACCGTCACATCGCGCACCAACCTCTCTCTAAAGGGTTGTAGTGAGCTGTCAACCGTCTCCACCACTATCTCATAGGTAGGGCATTCCTCAATCTCTTTATAGAGTCGTTCTTCGATGAAAATCTGCTCAAGCAAATGGGCATGAAGCTTTTCACGCAAGCGATTTAGCTTAATGGTTAACTCCATCTCCAAATCAGCTTGCAGCTTAGCAGTATTAGCCTCAAGCACCTGAGATACCGTCAGAATACAAGGACGATTATCTTTAAGCAGGGTCAGGTTGGGGCTAATGGAGATCTCGCAGTCAGTAAAGGCATAGAGGGCACGGATAGTATCTTGAGCGTAGATACCACGAGGCAGCTTTATTTCGATCTCCACATCTTCAGCAGTATAGTCATTGATGGAGGTAATTTTGATCTTGCCAGCCTTAGTGGCTTTTTCCACACTCTCCATCAAAGACTGGGTGGTAGTGGAATGGGGGATTTCCCGGATAACAATGGTCTTCTCATCCTTTTCTTCTAGGCGAGCACGGCATTTTAATTTACCATTCCCATCTTCATAGTTGCTAATATCGAGGATGCCACCCTTTATAAAATCTGGGAAGATAGCAAACTCCTCCTGGCGCAGAATTTTTTTCTGAGCCTCCAGCACCTCACAAAAATTGTGTGACATAATTTTTGTGGCCATACCGACGGCAATACCTTCGGCTCCTTGCAGCAAAAGTAATGGTATTTTAGCAGGCAGGGTTACCGGTTCTTCATTGCGTCCATCATAGGATTCAACATAGTCTGTAAGGTCACGATTAAAAAGAATAAGACGCGATAAAGGGCTGAGACGACATTCGATATAACGGGCAGCAGAGGCACCATCACCCGTATAGATATTACCAAAATTACCTTGGGTTTCGATGAGAAAATTTTTATTGGCTAAATTCACCAAGGCGGCATAGATGGACTGATCTCCATGGGGATGGAGTTTCATGGTCTCACCAACCACGTTGGCAACCTTATTGAAACGGCCATCATCCATATTGGCCAGGGTCTGCATAATACGGCGCTGAACAGGCTTGAGGCCATCATTCAGATGAGGGATGGCGCGCTCCTTGATAACATAGGAGGTGTAATCAAGAAAATTGGCATCAAAAAGCTGATGTAAAGAGCCGTAATGATCAATATTTTCCATGAAATATCAGGTATTGGTGTTGAGGGGTAATAAGGATAAAACAAGAAGGTCAGAAAGGAAACAACCTACCATAGTGATACACAAAGGGCATCATACTGATATAAAATAATACCTTGAAAAAAACAATTGGAAATCTATATAGTAAGAGAATCACCCTCCACATTACTTACTAAAAAAAAATGAAAACAAAATCATTCTTTTCTCAAAATATGGATCCCTACCAGGCTGGCATTGAGATTGGCGAGGCCCTGCTGGAAATTAGCCCTGAGATTATTTTCCTCTTTTCCTCCATTCATTATGACGGTTCTCCTGAACTGGCAGAGGCAATCTATGATGTCATGGACAATAATGAGCTAATTATCATTGGCTGTACTGGAGACGGTTTTTACGAGGAACAGATGGTGGCAAATGTTGGTGCCTCTGCCCTGGCCATCAATAGTAATGGGAGTATACAGTGGCATCTCGATCAACAACAAGGGGTTGGCTTCACTCCTTTTGAGGCAACAAGCCGCTGTTTAGAACGCCTTGACAAGAGCTGCCCCAACACTCAGTTCTTTTTGCTGTTCAGCGATTTTCGTACCGATGCCTCGGAGGTAATACGGGCTGTCGCCAGCAGCACCACGAAACCAGTGATTGGCGGTATGGCTAGTGACAATTTTGATATGGAAGGCTGTTTCATCTATATCAACAGGGAGGTGGTCATTGACACCGTGGCACTCCTTGCTGTTACTGGTGATTTTCCCTTTGAAATATTTTCTGCGCACAACCTTAAACCCGAAGGCAGGGTAGGAGTAATTACCGAATGCCAATCTACAACCGTCCATACTATTGATAATATTCCAGCCATGACCTTTGTGGAGGAGGCCATGGGTAAACCTTTGGAACATATGGATACAGGCACTATCACGGCCAATGTCATGAATGCAGATAATCCGCATATTATGCGTCATCGCTCCCTGCTGCTCTCTAAAAATGCTGCCCACGACAGTGATATTCATCTCTTTGGTGGCATTGAAGAGGGAGAACGTATCCAGCTCTGCCTGACAAATCCTGATAAGCTCGTGGCCGAGGTAGAAGCCGTGGCTGCAGGCATTGACCAACTCAGCTTCCAGCCAGCCGCCGCCCTGGTCATTAGCTGTGCTGGACGCAAACATCTCCTTGGCAACAAAAACAGCATTGAAATAAATTCCCTGATCTCAGCACAGAATGCACCCCATGCCATTGCAGGTTTCCCCTCTTTGGGCGAGATAAGTCCTGTAAAAACTGACAGCGGCTACTCACCAACGCTGTTTCATAATATGACCTATGTACTCCTGGCTTTTGGCGAGGCAGAATAATGGGTAGACTTTTTTCCCTGTTAGCAAATCCGCCGGAGGGATTTTCCTGTTCCGCGCCAAGCAAACGACAGCTATTAAGCGGTCATATTGCTCTGCTGGTTGAGGATATTGAGGATGCCTTTGTCCTGTTAGATAACTTTCGGCAGCGCGTGCAAGGATTACTCATCACCCCTGGTGACAATTTCGCTCATAATGAACTGGCCCCCCAACTCTGGCACATCACCACCCCAACAGACTTTATGCCCCAGCTGCCACATCTTGCTGCCTGTTCACTGGATATCATGAAAAAGGCCAATCAGGAGAATGAAAAGAACGCGGTGATGATCGCTGATATGGCCTATAATAGTCATATCTATACCCAAACCCGAGAGGGGTATAATACGGCAATGGAGCGCTTACAGATCAAGATGGAAGAGGCTAAGCATGAGATTGACAGGCGCAAAGAGGCTATTGCCCAACTCAACCATGAGATTAGCGAACGAAAAAAGGCGCAGGAGAAACATCTCCGCCTTGAAGCTCGTCTGCACCAGGCTCAAAAGATGGAGGCCATTGGTCTGATGGCTGGTGGTGTGGCCCATGACCTCAATAATATTCTTGCTGGTGTTGTGGGCTACCCAGACTTACTGCTCCTCACCCTGCCTGAGGATAGCAGCCTACGCCAGCCCCTACAAAGAATTAAACAATCTGGCACACGAGCCGCTGAGGTGGTCACGGATTTACTTACCATTGCCCGCAGTTCGGCCAGCCCTAATGAGGTCGGCAACCTCAACACCCTGCTCTATCAGTATCTGGATAGTCTGGAGTTTAAATCATTAAAGGGCCTCCATTCTGGCGTGAAATTTGAGTTAGATCTTGATGATGCCCTGGTAAATATCTACTGCTCTAAATCCCACATCAAAAAATGTTTGATGAACCTTATAACCAATGGTGCTGAGTCAATTACCAAGAGCGGTTCTTTATCTATTAAATCAAGAAACCAGAATTTTCAGCAGGATGAGCAGCTTGGCGACCAAGTTATTAAAAAAGGCAGGTACGCTGTTTTAACTGTTGAGGACAATGGACAGGGAATTGCCAAAGAGCACCTGGCTCATATATTTGAACCCTTTTATAGCCGCAAGAAAATGGGACGAAGCGGCACCGGACTCGGCCTCACCGTGGTATGGAATACAGTGCACGATAACAAGGGGACAATTCAGGTTAAATCGAGCAGCAAAGGAACCTGCTTTACCCTCTATTTTCCAATGACCAGTCGGATGCTACCGCAGGATGCGGAAAAAATCCCCATAAAGGAGTTACAGGGTAATAAAGAAACCATCATGGTGGTGGATGATGAAGAGCTGCTCCGCGATGTCTCACAAACCATGCTCAGGCAATTAGATTATGAGGTGGTGCTCATGCCCTCCGGAGAGGAGGCTATTAAGCATATACGCCATAATGATGTTGATCTTATCATTTTAGATATGGCCATGGATCCTGGTATCAGTGGCAGGCAAACCTATGAAGAGATTCTTGTCTTCAAACCTCACCAACGAGCCATCATTGCCAGTGGTTACGCCGAAGACAAAGACACAAAAAAGGTGCTTTCCTTAGGAGCTAATGCCTTTTTGCGCAAACCATACACCATTAACGCCCTCGGACAGGCAGTACGAGATGCGCTGCAACAGTGCACAAGATAAATAACGGATTAGACAAGATGTTCCATGATATACTCCCGGCGGCTGGGGGTGTTTTTACCCATATAAAAATCCAGGAGTTTTGGAACCTCTGAGATGGTATCAATATTTACCCCGGCCAAACGCATATCTTGACCGATAAACTGCTTAAACTCTGGAGGGGAAATCTCTCCCAGGCCCTTAAAACGGGTAATCTCCACATTCTTTTTTACCTTTGCTCTCCCTGCCAGTTTTTTCTGGGCAGATTCCTTTTCCTTGTCTGAATAACAGTAGATAGTTTCCTTCTTGTTGCGCACCCTGAAAATGGGGGTTTCAAGGATATATATATGACCCAACTTGACCAATGGTTCAAAAAAATGGAGAAAAAAGGTAAGTAGTAAATTACGGATATGTAGGCCATCCACATCAGCATCCGTGGCCATAATGATCTTATCAAAACGCAGGTGGCCTACAGATTCTTCCACATTTAAGGTTCGCATAAGATTATACATCTCATCATTTTTATAGAGCAAGGCCTGGGTCTGCCCTAAGACATTCATTGGTTTACCTTTTAACGAGAAAACGGCCTGGGTCATGGGATCACGAGCGCTAACAATGGAACCAGAGGCAGACTGACCCTCTGTAAGGAAAATCATATTTTCACGACCTTCCTCAGAAGGCTTGCCCTTGGCAGGATGATACTTGCAATCTTTAAGCTGAGGGATACGTAGAGTTACCTTCTTAGCCCGTGCCTTGGCCTCTTTACGTACAGACTGAAGTTCTTTACGTATCTTGGCGTTTTGCTGTATTTTGTAGAGCATTACCTCGGCAAGTTCACTCTCCTTATATAGACAATCAGAAACAGCCTGGCGAACCCGATTAATGATATCGGCCCTGATCTCAGTATTACCTAACTTATTCTTGGTTTGAGACTCGAAAATTGGTTCCACTACTTTAACGGCAATGGTCCCCACAATCCCCTCTCGCACATCATTACCGGAAAATTTCTTGCCGGAAAACTCATTTACCCCCCGCAAGATACCCTCCCGAAAGGCGGAAAGGTGGGTACCACCATCATTAGTATAGGTACCATTAACAAAAGAGAAGTACGATTCACCAAAATTATTAATATGAGCAAAGGCAAACTCCAGGGTTTCATCCTTACAATGAATAGGGGTATAGAGTTCACTCTTGTCAATTTCTCTATCTAAAAGATCCAACAGACCATTCTTCGAATAGATAATCTCATCAGCAAAGGAGAGTTTCAGGCCAGCATTAAGATAGGCATAGCGCCAAAGCCGCTTACGGATAAATTCGAAATTAAAAGAAAAATCCTTAAAGATAGTGGCAGACGGCAGGAACTGAATCAGGGTACCATTCTTTTCCTTGGTATCACCCTTGCTATTACTAATCAGGTTGCCACCTTCAAAGGTAGCAGTTGCCATCTTGCCATCACGAAAGGCCGTGACCGTAAAATTAACAGACAGGGCATTTACCGCTTTGGTACCAACACCGTTGAGCCCAACAGAAAATTGAAACACATCACTATTATACTTGGCGCCAGTATTGATCACCGAGACACATTCAATGATTTTACCCAAGGGAATGCCACGACCGAAATCACGCACCGTTACCTGGCCATCGTCACTGATAGCAATATCAATACGCTTGCCCGCCCCCATAATGAACTCATCAACACCATTATCAATGATTTCCTTGATAAGAATATAAATACCATCACTAGGATGGGAACCATTACCCAGCCGACCAATATACATACCGGGCCGTAGACGGATATGCTCTAAAGAGCTGAGGGTTTTTATTTTATTTTCGTCGTAAGTAGCGTCAGATGTCATAGTAAAAGGTGGGGCACAATTAACGGTTTTCGATTCACAGATTATTCAAGAAAGGATCGGATAGTAAATGGGAACTGCGTGCATGGCAAGATTTTTTGTCAGCACTATCTTCCCTACATTGTCAAAAAAACAGCCATCATGTATGATTATAAGATTATATCTTCTCTATACTATTATGGATTTTCCATCCCCCTCTTTCACCACGAGCAAAAAATGTCTACACAGCTGAATAATGACCTGCAGAGTAGTAAAATTATCTGGAACCTTGCTGATCTCTATACCACTGTCAACGATCCAGCTATTGAGACTGATTTGGCATCCTGCCATAACTTAGCCAAAGATATCAACCAAAAATATTGCCATAAAGTGGCAGATCTTTCCGCAGAACAGCTGTCTGCACTTATCAATAAACTTGAAAAACTGGCTTCTCTTGCTGGCAAGATAGCCACCTTTGCCTTTCTAAATTTTACCACCCAGGTGCAAAACCCTGAGGCTGGTGCTTTTTTACAAAAAATTGAAGAAAACTTAAGCCAGATAGGTAAAGAAACTGTTTTTTTTGATTTAGAGGTATGCAAGATAGAAGATGAAGCGGCAACGCAGCTTCTTGGCCAGGAAGCCCTCAACCATTTTCGTCATTATCTCCAAGGTATCAGGCGTTTTGCCAGCCATGTCCTTAGCCAGCAGGAAGAAGCCCTCCTGCTGGAGATTGCCCCTGTTTCAACCTCCAGCTGGAATAATCTTTTTGAAAAGGTGATGGGCCACCTAAAGTTTGGCGAACAGCAACGCACCGAAGAAGAGGTTCTTACCGACCTCTATGCGGCTGACCGACAAACACGGCAACAAGCAGCCACAGACTTAACAGAAGGACTGGCATCACAGCTCCATGTCTTGACTCATATCTTCAACACTATTCTGGCCGACAAGATGATTGGCGACAGGCTACGAAGCTATGATGGCTGGGATAATGCCATGCATTTGAGCAATGAGTTGCATGAAGACACGGTACAAACCCTGGTGGAATCAGTGGTGCAGCGTTATGACATTGTCCAACGCTATTACCATCTCAAAAAAGATCTTCTCGATTTGCCCGAGCTGCGTGATTATGACCGCTATGCTCCCCTGCCCCACCTCCCTGAAGCCCTTATTTCCTGGCCTCAATGCCAGGAAATGGTACTGGGAGCTTTCCATG
>JAOZSN010000006.1:6725-18201 GCA_029939635.1 Deltaproteobacteria bacterium | reverse complement strand
ACTTTTCACCAAAAATGGCTGAGATTGCCTCATTTTTCTTTGATCGCCAGTGGATACATGCTCCTATTTTTGAAGGTAAACGTGGTGGCGCCTTTGCCCACCCCTGTGTGCCTGATATACACCCCTATGTACTGGTAAATTATACCGGCAATATCCGCGATATATCCACAGTTGCCCATGAGCTTGGCCATGGAGTCCATCAATATCTCGCCTCCCCCCAGGGCTATTTCAACTCTGACACCCCACTTGTACTTGCTGAAACAGCTTCGGTCTTTGCTGAATTATTATTATTTCATAGCCAGGTAGAACTACTTGCCACAAAAGAAGAGCGTCGTGCCTTTACCTGCCAGAAGCTGGAGTCAATCTTTGCCACGGTCTTTCGCCAGGTATCCATGAACCGTTTTGAAGACAAGATCCATACCCATCGCCGCGAAAAGGGTGAACTTGCCACAGCAGACTTTCATCACCACTGGCGTACTACCCAGCAAGAAATGTTCAGCGCCTCGGTAATCTTAGGGGAAGAGTATGACAGTTGGTGGGCCTATATTCCCCATTTTCTTGCCACCCCTGGCTATGTCTACTCATATGCCTTTGGAGAATTACTGGTCTTAGCTCTCTATAAGCTTTATAAAGAGACCGGTGCTGACTTTGTCCAGAAATATGAGGCATTACTTCAGGCTGGAGGCTCATTATCCCCCTATGATCTGGTCGCACCCTTTGGTGTTAATCTTGATGATGCCAGCTTTTGGCAAGGGGGCTTGGACATTATCGATGACATGCTTAAAAGCATCGAATGAACTTTTACAGGCCTGAGATTTACCCAAAGTCATAGCCCTTGCTAAAGTACTACATAATTACTTAGAGTATCCACCTCACTATTGTAAGAAATTAAGGGAAGCAAAAGTAATAACAAAGAATGATCCTTTCAAAATTCAAACGTACATTTCTATGGTTTGTTCTGCTGGTCGTGCTCATTATATGGGCCACGCCCTACCTGCTTCATATTGACAAGATCCAACAACGGATCGATTCCACCTTAGAGAGATGCTATCGCATTGATATTGAGGTGGGTTCTTTCCATTTTTCATGGCTCCCCCGCCCCCATATCTCCCTAGTATCAACAACCCTCAGCAATGAGCTGTTTACAGCAGAAGTTGCCGATATCGACATCTATCCAGAGTTGAAAATGCCCTGGCAGGAGGCTGACGGTATTGGTCGCATTACGCTTAAACAACCAAAAGTTACCCTGTTCACTTGGCCAGATAATGATAATAAGGCTGCCCTAAACCTGCCAGGTCAACTCCCTGCCATGAATATTGTTATAAAAAACGGCAGGCTCTCCTTACCTGCTGTTTCAGGTGGGGCGTATTCCCTGGCGCCACTCTTTTTTACAGAAATAACTGCTAGCTTCACCAGCGAAGATGACAAGATCAGAGGCATTTGGCAGAGCCGCTCATCCATTGCTGGTGATATGAGATTGCACGGATATGTCACCCTGGGCGGTGGTGGTGAGATTCATGCTGAGATTAAGGACTTTATCCTGGCTAATATCCTGCTCAGCAAGGAACACGAATTCTTCAGACCAGGGGAAAAACAGGTAGACTTCGCCCTTTCCGCCTTCTGGCAACATCAAAATGGTGACCTCCATTTTAGCGGCCAGTTCCCAGATTTTTTCTTACAACGCCTGGGAAATAGTCAGCATATCGTCCCCACAACAGCTGATGCCCGTATCAGACATACCGATGAAATTCTATCCCTTAAAATAAATGATCTGCAACTGACTGAACCAATTGGCCAGCTTAGCGGAGAAATTGGTCGTTTTGGCCTTGGCTCCAATGCTGACTACCTCATCGATCTGCATGGTAAAGACCTGGACATGACAGCAGTTCGCAGTCATATCCTTGCCCTTATTGGTGATTCTCACATCACTGAACTTGTCTGCGATATTGTCCGTAATGGCACGGCCACATCGGCCCATTATTATTTCAAAGATCCTGTGGAACGCTTTCAAGAAGTTTCTGCCATGACCATCAAGGTAGACGTAAAAGATGCCTGGATCCATCTCGCTGCCCTCCCCCTCGACCTTGCAAAGGCCAGTGGGCCAATCATTATCAAAGACGGTGAGCTAACTGGCAAAAACATCACCACATCTGTGGGGAATAGTTATGGCAGTGAAGGCTCCTTTCTCGTAGGCCTGGCCGATGACAAGCATGGCCTGGAGGTGGATATCCTTATTGATGCAGATCTTAGCGAGTTACCAACCACCTTACGCCAGCTTATTCCAGCAGAACAGGTTGTGCGTGAATTAGCCTCAGTGGAAGGTTCGGGTCGAGCCACAGCGCGACTACAAATTAATGGGACCTTGGAGACATACAGCACCACCGTAGATGTCTATACTTATGACCAGGCAATTGTCCGCTATGGACGGTTAAGTTGGCCCATGACAATTCAAGGTGGAGATTTACAAGTCACAGAAAACTCAGCAACCTGGCAGGGTATGGCCGGTACGGTTGGCCTGCATCAACTAGAGGAAACCAGTGGTCATATTGCCTGGGACCAACCTGATATACCCTTTGCCGTAACCTCTTTTCAGGGTCGCATTGACCTGAACACCATGTACAATGAGTTAACCAGCCATCCATATCTGCAGCAATTTATCGCTCCTGTATTAACTACTATCCAAGGAAGCAGCGAGGTCAACGGTGCCTTAAACGGTGGGTTTTTCCACGCAGAGGACTGGATTTATAATGCCAGCCTCTCCCTGCAAGATGTCGCCTTAACATCTACCTATTTCAACAAACAGATACGGTTAAGTGACAGTCAAGCCACTATCAGCGACAAATTACTCACCCTCAGCAGTGCAAATATCGATCTTTTAGATGAACCATTTGGCCTAAAAATAGCGTTACAACATAGACGTTGGCAAAACTACATGGGTGAGATTACCTTTGATGGTTGGCTCAAGGAACACCATCTTGACTGGCTACGCACGCGTCATTTCCTCCCACAGCAACTCAAAATTATTGTACCAGCCCGGCTCATAGATTTCCATATCAACTGGAACCACGAACAGACATCTCTTATCGGTACAGTAGCAAACAGCTCAGAATCAACTAAAGCTATACTTGATGCAACCTATGAGAAGAGGAAACTATCAGGGTCCCTCACCATGCTCAATGGCGAGGATACAGCCCTATTTTCCGGCACATTGATCCCTTCCTCAAATACATATGATATCCATTTTAAAGGTAATTTCCAGGATAAGGCCATTGATTCTCTCATCCACAACAAACCATTTGCCTTTGCTACCATGTCCGGTGATTTTCAGCTCAAAACCTGGCCAGACCACAGAAACCGTAAACAGCATTTTAAATTTAATGGCAATCTTGACAGCAAAGAGATCCAACTCTTTTGGGGAGAAAAAAAGATACCTCTTACTCTTTCCAGCCTGGCCTTACAGGGTAAGGGAGGAGCCTTGCAGATTAACTCCTTGGCCTTGCTCTTTGAAGACAATGCGTTACTTACCAAGGGAAAATTTAGCACTACCCCTGGCAACGGGCATTTTAATGTAAAAATAAGCTCTGGCTCAGCACTCACCAGTGAAGTAGTTGAAAAATTTATCGATGGCTATTTCTACCATTTCCCCAAAGACCCGGATAAAAAAGCCTTGGTTATGGAGCTTTCTGGAGATATTGGATTTAGCCTATCTCGCTTCACTGCTCCTCTGGGCAATAACAGGCAAGATGCAAAAGCTGATATATTACCCTTTGCTCCATTAAAAGGGGTTTACTCCTTTGCTCCTCGCCAATCCTCCCTGTCTCTGGATAAAACGCAGTTATGCGGCATGTTTGTTGACGGTTATTGGAACTGGCATGGCGAACAAGCCTCAGAAAAATATCTCCATTTTAACTCCAGCCCAGATCAGCCGCTGAATTTCAAAGATTTTCTCACCTGCCTCAACTTTGATGCCGTGATAGATGGCCCCCTTGAAATTGAAGGTGAAATAGCCACCTCTAAAGAAATTTGTAAACAAGGAACCATCACCATGAAATCAGAAAAAGGTACTATTAAAAAAATGGTATCCCTGGCCAAGGTTCTCAGCCTCATAAATATTACTGGCCTCACCGGTGCCATTTGGCATGATGGTTTTTATTACCATTCTTTTGAAATCACCGGCACCATGTGTGATAATGTCTTTGCCATTGAAAAGGCCTTTATCGATGGAGATGGGGTGAATATTATTGCCCAAGGTCAGATTGATTTTAACAAACAGCAGTTAGATCTCACCTTTTTTGTGGTACCCTTTGCCACCATCAATAATGTTGTTACCACTGTCCCACTGGTGGGCAGATTGCTTGGGGGCAAACAGAAACGATTAATATCTGTACCAGTAAAGGTAAGGGGTTCTTTTAGTGATCCTCAGGTGCAGGTTCTCTCAGCATCAGCAATATCCAAGGCCACTGGCCAGTGGATTCTTGACACCATTGTTTTCCCCTTTGATTGGGCAATTCCAGATAAGGAGAAGACAAAGAGCAATGAAACAGAACAAGACATTAAGGAAATTCCATCTCAACATCCTGAAGGGAAACCAACCCCATGAACACATCACCCCTTGCCTTGCTAGGCTTTCTTCTCCTTAGTTGGGGATTTCTCGTCTCAATTCTCTTTTGGGTACCACGCATTGTCAACCGTCCTCAGTTGCGTAAGATTTTCGGCACCCGATACCCCATGATCTACTTCATCTATTTTTCAAATGGTCCTTTTCTGGTGGCCATAGGTCTCTATCTTCTCTTACTCAAATAAGGGAACTTACGTGACTTCGTCTAACCCATTACCCAAAAAACTCATTGACCCAAACTGGCTGATATGCTGAAATAACATTATAATTTTAGTAGTAACAATAACGTAACTTTAATAGTCACTAGCCAGGCATGATATCATTTCCTGCGCCCAAGGCTCACCTTCGCGCACAAAACAGCATTAAAGAAGAGCAAGTTTCTCAGTTGGTTAAGATGGTGAACTCCGGTTCTCTGGCCACTCTGTTTACCGCATCTCTTTATGCCTACCTCCTCCATGACCAGGTACGATCTGACTACCTCTTCTCCTGGCTACTCCTTGTTGTGCTATTAGCAATACTGCGTCATTCATTCTGGCATGCCATTCTTAGTGAACGATTTCGTATACCCCTGGAACTTGAGTCATTTATCAGACTCGGTAATTTTGCGGCTGGTCTTACCTGGGGCATATCAGCCTTTTTGCTTTTTCCAGCAGAATCCCTGCTCCATCAAGCCTTCCATGCCATCATCCTTGGAGGCTTGGTGGCTGGTGCCATAGGATTTTATGCCATCAGTATGCCGGCCTATTTATGCTTCTCCACACCGGTGATGGTCCCTCTTATTGCTCGCCACCTTACAGTTCCAGGCCAAGATCATAAACTACTTGGCTATCTGCTCTTTTATTTTTTTATCCTGATGATTGTCACTGCCACCAAGGCCAATAAGTATGCCCTTAAAAATATCAGCTTGGGTCAGGTAAATAAGGATCTCATTGACCAATTGAGAACTGAACAAAAAGAGACTCTGCAATCCAACAAATTATTAGCCCAGGAAATTGACGAAAAAAATATCCTTGAAAAAGAGCTTTTTTCATACCGTGACCACCTGGAAAGACTTGTTGAAAAACGCACAGAAGATCTCCGCAGCGAGATTCAAATTCGTCGAAATTCCGAGGCAAAGCTGGAGCACCAGGCCTACCATGATGCCCTGACAGGACTCCCAAACAGAACCCTTCTTAAAGAGCGCCTGGAAAGATGTATGAAACGAAGCCGCCGCACAGGCCAGAAACTTGCTTTACTTTTCATGGATCTCAATGACTTTAAAAATGTCAATGACACCCTAGGTCATAATGCTGGGGATCTACTTCTGCAAAACGTTTCGGTGAGACTTATAGAGTGTTGCCGCGATGAGGATGCCGTGGCACGGATCAGTGGTGATGAATTTATGATCATCATCGAAAATGTAAGCGAGGGAATACCAGAAGTACAGCTGGTGTGCGATAGACTCATTACAACCTTAGAAAGGCCTCACTACATAGCTGGTCAAAATTTAGAGGTAAAGGCAAGCATCGGCATAACCATCTATCCTGATGATGGTCAAGATGTGGAAACCCTCATAAAAAACAGTGATATGGCCATGTATAAGGCCAAAAAAGACAAATTGTACAGCTACGCCCTGTTCACCAAAACTATGGATGAAGAAATGCAGCATAGGGTCAGCATGGAGAGGGATCTCCGACGAGCCGTGACTAATCAAGAATTTGTCCTCCATTATCAGCCTAAGGTAGATATACAAACCAATATAATTGTTGGGGCGGAAGCACTCATTCGTTGGCAAAGCAGCACAGGCAGCCTGATACCACCAAATTTCTTTATTCCAGTGGCAGAATCCACCGGGCTTATTCACCCCATGGGTGAATGGGCTTTAGAGACAGCCTGTCAGCAGACGAAGGAATGGATTGCTGCGGGCTATAGTAATTTCAACATGGCGGTAAATATATCTGCCAACCAGTTTCAACGCTTTAATCTGCCTGAAACTGTGCGCCAGATTATTGAGGAGATTAATCTACCGCCTGCCAATCTAACCCTGGAAATCACCGAAAACATTGTCATGGATGACGTGGAAAGCGCTATTCAGGTTATGGATTCCTTGGCGGCGTTGGGTGTTGGTATTGCCATTGATGATTTTGGTACTGGCTATTCATCTTTAAGCTATCTTAAACGCTTCCCCATTAATATCCTTAAGATAGACCGCTCATTTGTCCGCGATCTGCCCCATGATGCTGATGATATGGTAATTGCCTCAACCATTATTGATCTAGCCCATAACCTGGGAGCCACAGTAGTTGCCGAAGGAGTCGAGACAACAGAGCAACTCCAGGTGATGATTGAAAAACAGTGTGAAGAGGTTCAAGGATATTATTACTCTCCACCCCTGCCAGCTGAAGATTTTTTCAAACTACTAAGCACTGGAGTTACTTCTCACAAAGCATCCTGATTGCCTCATTGGCCAAGACAAGACCAAAGATGCCAGTTACGGTTGGTAAACTTCCCAAGGGGCGCGGTGCTGCTGACTGGCCATCCCCCTCCATATGTTCTTGGGCGGAAAAATCCACCTCTTCCATGGAATAGACACAGCGAATTCCTTCCCCAACCCCAACCCTACGCAACCGTTTGCGCACCTGACGTGCTAAAGGACATTTTTGGGTTTGCGGCAAATCAGCTACCCGGACAAGACATGGATCTTGACGTAGAGCTGCACCCATGGCCGAAAGCAGGGGAATCTTTCGATGCCACGCCTGACAAAGCAGCTCCACCTTTGACTCAAGGGAATCAATGGCATCAATAAGCAGATCTATCCCTGGAGTAAAGGTCTGATCTATGGTCTCAGCTGAAACATATAAATGGAGAGTCTCAACATGACAGTCAGGGTTAATATCAAGGACTCGACTTTTAGCCACCTCAACCTTTTGTTGACCTAAAGTTGAGCAAAGTGCATGGATCTGACGATTAATATTGGATGGTTCAACAGTATCAAAATCAATCAACCGCAAATGACCAACTCCGGCTCTGGCCAGACCTTCAACAGCATAGCCACCCACCGCTCCAATACCTACCACAGTCACCTGACTCTGCTGAAGACGGCTAAACCGATCCTGACCCAACAGTCTACGAATGCGTGAAAATCTGTCCATTTTTGTATAAAATCTCGCTGAATGTGCTTAAATCAATATTTCTCTGGGCTGCACTAAAGTGGTAGAGAGCAATAAAATGAGCTGGGCTGATTTCTGATTGTTTACATGGCGCATCAGTTTCAAGCAACAGATGCTTCAAAGGAGTTTCTAAAAAGACGTGACGCATCTTATCCTGCCCAGCTTCAGTCCATAGAGACGAAAATGAAATAAAACCACCAAGACGAACAAAACGCTCCATTATTTGCAGCGAGCCACGATAGCCATGAATCATAAACGTGGGACACGGATCTAATGACTCAAGAATATCAACTATTCTCCCCCAACAGCGGACACAGTGAATGGCAACAGGCAGATCAAAAATCGCCGCAATATCAAGTTGCTGCAAAAAAACATCCTCCTGGCAGCGCATATCAACCTGACAGGCTCGATCCAAACCAATTTCACCAATACCTTGCACCTTGTTTGCGCAAATATACTCTTGCAGCAGCTGACTGGTAGCAGTATTCCAGAGCTGTGCGTACCATGGATGAATACCGACAAATGGCACAACCTCTGAAAAATTGTGGCCAAACTCCATAACAACTGGCCAGTCATTAAGCTGCGCACTATTACAAATAATGGTGCCAATATGTTGCTGGCGCAGCTGGTCAATATAACCATCCTCAAAGGCTTGAGGATGCACATGGCTATCTAGAAAAGGCATGGTAGGCTAGTTTACGGTTTACAGTTTACAGTTTACAGTTTAGGTTTTGAACCATTCTATTTATCGATACAAATCAATGGCAGCGCCTATTTTACATCCCTTCCCGGGCAATTATATTGATCTAAGATCATCCTTAACCGTCAACCATAAACTGTCAACCGTAAACAACCCCATTTATCTATGGATATTATTGCTCTTCGTCAACAACTCACCTCTTTCCTCATTGAGGATATCGGCTCTGGTGATATTACCTCGCAAAACATCTTCACCGACAATTCTTACGGAGAAGCAACCTTTGTTGCCAAAGAATCGTTTCTCTGCGCGGGCATGGCAACGGTGGCCGCAGAGGTGTTTCGTCTACGCTTACCAAATTGTCAATATCAAGCTTCAGATGATGGCACCTGGGTAACACCTGGTGAAACCATCTTTTCAGTCCAAGGGCCAATATGTGAACTTCTACAAGCAGAACGGGTCGCTCTCAATCTGGTACAACGCCTGAGTGGCATTGCCACCCTCACGGCACGCTATGTTGAGGCAGTAAAAGGATATCCTGTCAAGGTCGTTGATACCAGAAAAACCACGCCAGGCCTACGCATGCTAGAAAAATATGCTGTTCGGGTGGGCGGAGGCCATAACCATCGTTTTAACCTTACAGATGGTGTGCTACTTAAAGACAACCACATTGCAGCCTGTAGTTCAATTTTTCTAGCCGTGAAAAAAATTCGCGAGGCAATTCCCCACACCATCCGTATTGAGGTTGAGGCAGAGACCCTTGATCAGGTAGCTCAATGCCTTGAGGCAGGTGCTGACATCATTATGTTGGACAATATGAGCTGCGACAAAATGATACAAGCTGTTGATATGATAAGGGAAAATGCAATAATTGAGGCATCTGGCGGCGTCAATCTGAACACCATCGCCGAAATTGCCGCCACTGGAATTGATATTATTTCAGTGGGTGCCCTTACTCATTCAGCCCCAGCAGTAGATATCAGTATGAATCTAATAGCTCATTAATGCTTTTGAATTTTTTTGATAAATACGCTAAAATACAAGCAAAATAGTGCTTTTCTTAGCTAAAAGCACCTGATACTCTTTTATTTCCATTTGACGACTTTCATCAACAACATTGAGGTAAGTGCATGAAATCATGGCATTTAAAATACTTGCGGCCTGTATTGGTTCTGGCAATTCTATTCTTTGTGTCAGCACCGTTAGCTTTTGGCAGCCAGTATAACTCGGATGAATTGACCCGACGTATCAAAACAGGGGCCTATCTCCAGAAGACCGATAATGTCATGATCATCATTGATGGTCTAGGCCATAAACGCAAGGCCAAGATGAAGCTTGCCAAGGAGTTGATGGTTGGTATCGGCGATACCATTCCTGCTATTCCTCATACCCGTATGCTACGTATGTTCGGACCTGACGCAGCTGATTTTGAATCTGACTATTCCACTATCTTTGGTATGTATAATAGTCAGGGTTTAAATCTGAAAAATTACACCCCTGTTATTGCAACCAAGACGGCTGAACTAAGCCTTTTTGATCCCCTTGGTTTTTCATTTATCAATGCCACCACTGATCTCGGCAAATTACCAGGAAGACATGCGGTGATCTTAATTAGTGATGGAAAAAGCTTTGAACGCTCTTCCTTGGCTGAATCTGCTTATCTCAAGAAAAAATTTGGTGGTTCTATCTGTTATTATCCCATCATAGTTGGCAATGATTCTTTAGCTGTGTCCCGGATGGAAAAATTAGCACGTATTGGTGGCTGTGGTTTTTCAACCCAAGCCACTAATCTTACAAATGCAACGGCCATGACTGATTTTGTAGAAAAAGTTCTTTTCAGCAAACGTCGTATCCCTTTAAAACCTGCCGCTGTACCGGTTGAAGAAATCATTGAGGTCGTACCTGAAGACGGTATGGTTACAGAAGAGGATGCCACAGAAGATGATATCGCAGAAGACGACACGCCATATATACCTGATCTTGTCGGCGATACTGTTGAAGATGAGGTAATTATTCTTGAGCGTGAACTTCCCCATGACAAAGTCATTACCATTGAACTTCATGTAGAGTTTGATCTCAACAAAGCAACGGTAAAAGATGCCTACGATGCAGACATTAAAAAAGTTGCTGATTTCATGATTAAATATCCTGAGACAGAGGCATTATTAGTCGGCCACACCTGTAACTTGGGTAGTGAAGATTATAACCTTCAACTTTCCGTCCGACGTGCTGAAGCAGTACGTAACTACCTTGTTAATAATCTTGCTATTGACCCCTCTCGCCTCAAAACCCACGGTGCTGGAGAGCTCGAGCCCATAGCGGATAATAGCACAGAGGAAGGCCGTATCCAGAACAGGCGGGTTATGGCAGTCATCTCTACCATTGTCACCGATGTTATCATTATTGAGCAGGAAATCTTAAAATCAGACTTCCTTCGTGATGACTTTGTCTTGCCTCCTATAGAGCCAAAAGAAGATGTGATCATTGAAGAGCAGATCGTTGAGCCCCCTATGGAGGTTCCACCTGCACCACAGGTAAGTGAAGATCCTGCACTGCCAGATGAAATGCCATTAGCAACCGAAGAAGCTACTGAGATGATGGAAACTGAGGAAGCAACTACTATCATTATAGATGAGGCCGTAGTTCCCGAACCAGAGGTTGAGGTTATGGAGACTCCTGCTGAAGTTGAGGAAGCTGTAATAACAGAAGAACCTCCAGCTGTGGCCGACGAAATCAGTGAGGAAGAGGCTATTGAGGTCGAATCTCCTCCTACAGAACAAGAGGTGAGTGAGGAACAAGTTCAGGAAGAGATAGTTGTTGTTCCAGTTGAAGAAGCTGTTGCAGAGCAGCCCCTAGCACAGGAGGTTGAGGCAGAAGTCACAGCTCCTGCAGATCAAGACGCAGGAGAGCAACAACTGGTTGAAGAGGAAGCTATAGAAGATCAAGAATCTTCTCCAAAAGAAGAAGCTGTGAGTGAGCAACCTTTACAACAAGAGTCTGAAACAGCAACTG
>JAOZSN010000006.1:0-6625 GCA_029939635.1 Deltaproteobacteria bacterium | reverse complement strand
CTGAGCCAGCGGTAGAAAACGTCTCTGAAGAAAATGTTGCCCCTGTTGAAGAAAGTAGTGAAGAGACCGCCCCAACAGCTCAAGCTGAAGAGAGCAACGTACCTGCTCCTATGAGTGAAGAAGATCTTATAGATCAGCAGTTTGAGTATGAGCCCGAGGCATCGCAACCATTACAGGTTGAGGCCGCGGAACCAGTTTTTTCAAAACCAGCACCTGAAGAACCAGCTATGCCAAACTGGAAATAAAACTAATGTAGCAAAGACTATAATCTAAAAAAAAGGGGGGGGAAAAGAACACAAGTTCTTTCCCCCCCCCTTTTTTTAGATTATGCAATTACAGCTGTCTAGACATCTTTTGCTGAATCATCAACTATGGCGTGGACCAAATCGACAATAGTATAGGTTTGAGGTTGAATATCAACGGTCAGACCATGCTCAACCACTGTCTTGGCGGTAATAGGGCCAATGGCAGCAATCTTTACCCCTGCCAGAAGAGCCTGCAACGCCGGGCCAGCCATCCCCAGCATGCCAACAAAATTTGTCACGGTGGAAGAACTGGTAAAGGTGACCATATCAACATCACCTGCCTCTAGTTCAGCCCGTAAAGCCTCACCATCAGCTGCCGGAGGTACGTTCTGGTAAACTGGTGCAATGAAGACCTTTGCACCAGCACTGGCTAAACTCTTTTCCAACACATCACGGGCTACCTGGGCACGGGGTATGAGAATAGATTTATCCTTAATAGACTGATCCAATAAAGCTGCAGCCAGTCCTTCACCTGTAAATTTTTCAGGGATGAGGTCTGCGTTGAGGCCATACTCACGCAGGCAATCAGCCGTTACCCGGCCAACTGCAGCAATTTTACAGCCCTTCAAGGCTCTGGCATCAAGATTACGACTAAATAATCTGTCAAAAAAGCAGTGAATACCATGGATTGAGGTAAAGATAAGCCAATCAAATGTATCTAACTGTCCAATAGCCTCGTCTGTCTGCTGCCACGAATCTGGAGGCTGAATACCAATGGTTGGCCTTTCAAGGCAGGTGGCGCCATTCTCTTCCAACAGGGCAACCAGTTCACTGGCCTGCTCCCTGGTTCTGGTAACTATAATCCGTTGACCAAAGAGGTGGCGGTTTTCATACCAATTCAAGGTCTCACGATAATTAACCACATCACCAACAATGGTCAAAGCTGGAGGCTTTATACCCTGCTCCTTAACAATATCAGCTATATCTGCCAGGGTACCAACCACGGACCGTTGATTAGGCCTGGAAGCCCAACGCACCACAGCAACAGGCGTTTGCGGATCACGACCATGCTCAATGAGATTAGCCGTGATGGATGGTAGATTCTTTATGCCCATATAGAAAACAAGAGTACCAACCCCGGTGGAGATTTTATCCCAAGCCACCCTACTCTCTTTCTTGTCTGGGTTCTCATGCCCCGTGATAAAGGCTACAGAGGATGTACAGTCACGGTGGGTGATAGGTACACCAGCAAAGGTTGCTGCTGCCGAGGCAGAGGTCACACCAGGCACAGCCTCAAAATGCAGATCAGCCTTTACCAACTCCTCTAACTCCTCACCACCTCGGCCAAAGATAAAGGGATCACCGCCCTTAAGACGAACCACCAGCTTACCGGAACGAACCCGATCCACCAGCATGGTGTTAATTTCATCCTGGGTATGGGTATGATCGCCACCCTTTTTACCGGCATAGATAAACTCCGCACCCTTGGGCACATAATCGAGTAATTTTGTACCAGCAAGATAGTCATAAATGACAACCTCTGCCTTTTCTAAGATCTCACGACCGCGGATGGTAATCAAACGGGGATCACCAGGACCAGCGCCAATAAGATAGGCCTTACCCTGTTTTTGTGTACTGCTCATAATATCAAACCACAGTTTCAAGTTTCAAGTTTCGGGTTTCAAGTTCAAATAAGTTCTGCATTAGATACATCCTTACCAGGAAACTTGAAACTATATTTTATTAATTCGTTCAACCAAGACTGCAGCAAGAAGCGGCAGCATAATCTCATGGTGACCGATAAAATTATAACCTTTGCCACTGCCACTGGCCGTGGGTCGATTTACCACATTGGTCATGGTTCGATAATGACGGATAAAATCAAAATTAGCCGTGGTAAAATTATTAACCGTATGACCTAAATTTCGTACCACTGTGATTGCCTTTAAAAAAACCTCAGGCAATAATACAGCAGACCCAACATTTAGGTAAGCTCCCCCCTCAAGCTTACTGACCAAGCTACAAAATAGCTTAAAGTCATGGTGCGAGGTGGTACCAATATCAGCCCCAGAGGCTGAGGGGTGTATATGAACAATGTCTGTACCTACGGCCACATGCACTGTCACAGGCACACCCAACCGATAAGCTGAGGCCAGTAAACTTTCCTTAAGAAACGGAAATTTTTGCTCGTTAAGAAATTTACCCATAGCCTGCCCTAGACCAAGGCCCAGAGCAGCACCAGAACTCACAGCACCATTAACAACCTCTCCAGTCTCTTTAGCAGCACCAAACTCACCAGCACCTAGTACCGAACCCACATCCTCAGAAGTGCGGCCAACCATAGCAATTTCGGCATCATGAATAATACCAGCCCCATTTAAGGCAATGGAGGTGATAATGCCACGTTCCATAAGATCAATAAGAATGGGATTTAAGCCAACCTTGATGACATGGGCGCCCATCCCAAGCATGATAGGGTGGTTGTTTTTATGACTCGAAACCAAGGCATCTACAAGTTCAGGGAAATCCACCCCTGCAAATTGTTCAGGTAGGGAGGCGATAAAATCAGCTATACTTGCTCCCGGGGCAAGTGGTTGAGCAAAATTGTCAACTGTCACCTTACTAAACCGATCATGAACCGAATAGGTATTTAGCCCAGCAAAATCAAGGGGTTCAGGGTAAGAATTAGCCATTTATTTCCCTCCAAACATCTTTTCATCTACCAACCAGCAGATCATATGTTCAATCCACAGGTGAGTTTCTTGAATATGGGGAGTGTATGGAGAAGGGACATTTAAAAGCAAATCAACAGTACCAGCAATCTTGCCTCCACTCCCACCAGTCAAAGCCGCCGTTTTCATGCCAATATGTGCTGCTTCGGCAAAGCCAGCTATGACATTGTCAGAATTACCACTGGTGGAAATGCCCAAGGCAATATCCTCAGATTTTCCCAGAGCGATGATCTGTTTAGCAAAAATATCATCATAGGAGAAATCATTACCTACGCTGGTAAGGATAGAGCTATCAGTTGTCAATGCCAAGGCAGGCAGGGGCCGACGATCAACAAGAAAACGATTAACAAACTCTGCGGCCAGATGTTGGGCATCAGCAGCACTGCCACCATTACCAAACAACAATAATTTACCACCTTTTTTGAAGCAGTCTATCACCCAATCAACCAAGGTGAGTAACTCCTGGCGTGATTGTTTGACAAATTCCTCTTTGGCACTAATAGAATTCGCCAGACTTGTATCTATAAGTTCATGCATGGTTCGGGGTGTCTCACGAGGGATTTTGAAAACGTCATAAACATTGACAGGACAACATAAATCAGCCACCTACCTTTGTCAATATCGCCCTAAATATAGGTAGAGATACCCAAAATAGACTTTCGGGCCTATATCCTTTTGACAACTACCTGTCAAACGGGTAATTATACTCACCCAAAGCCACTGAATATTTTTATGTATACGGCACTAAAACTCAAAACCCCACATTAATCCTGTTTTTTTGGAGAAAATGAAGATGAAACAAAAGAAAGTATTCCTTGATGAAAGTGAGATGCCCACCCAATGGTATAATGTTATGCCTGATATTCCTGGCGGCATGTCTCCCCCTCTTGATCCAGAAACAAAGGAGCCCATGGCTCCGGAAAAACTGGCAGAAGTCTTTCCCATGGGGCTCCTCGAGCAGGAAATGAGTGACCAGAGCTGGATAGATATTCCTGAAGAGGTTCAGGAAGTCCTGCGTATCTGGCGTCCAGCTCCTTTGGTAAGAGCTAACAATCTTGAAAAAGCCCTAGGCACCAAAGCCAAGATATTTTTCAAGAACGAAGGTGTATCGCCATCAGGTAGCCATAAAACCAACTCAGCTGTAGCCCAGGCTTATTATAATAAGCGAGAAGGCATCAAGCGCCTCTCCACCGAGACAGGTGCCGGTCAGTGGGGCAGTGCCCTCTCCTTTGCCACCCATAAATTCGGCCTGGATTGCAAGGTTTACATGGTACGTGTTTCTTTTGACCAGAAACCGTATCGCAAATCTATGATGAACACCTATGGGGCCGAGATCGTCCCTAGCCCCAGTCCAGATACTGTTATTGGCCGCAAAATCTTAGAATCTCACCCAGACACTGCTGGTTCCCTTGGTATTGCTATTTCAGAGGCTATGGAAGATGCCCTATCTCGTGATGACACCAAGTATGCCCTGGGCTCTGTATTAAATCATGTCATCCTGCATCAATCTATTATTGGCCTAGAGGCCAAGAAACAATTGGAGTCAATCGGTGAATATCCAGATGTTGTGGTTGGCTGCTGCGGTGGTGGTTCAAACTTTGCCGGTATTATGTCTCCCTTTGTCACTGACAAATTAGAGGGCAAGGATATCCGCTTTGTTGGCATTGAGCCTGCCTCCTGCCCCACCTTGACCCGTGGCAAGTATGCCTATGATTTCGGTGATGTCGCCGCAATGACTCCCCTGCTTTACATGTACACCCTGGGTCATGACTTCATCCCACCAGGCATCCATGCCGGTGGACTGCGGTACCATGGTATGTCACCCATTGTTTCTGCGCTGGTACGCGACAAAATCATCGAAACCACCAGTGCCCATCAGCTTGAATGCTTTGAGGCCGGTCGTCTCTTTGCTCAGGCTGAGGGTATTATCCCTGCCCCAGAAACCTGCCATGCCATTAAGGCAGCAATTAACGAGGCCACCATGGATCTTAACGACCCCAAAACTATTCTTTTTAACTTTTCGGGTCATGGGCTCCTTGATCTGGCCAGTTATGATGCCTTCTATTCTGGTAACCTGCATAATTATGATTACCCAGAAGAAGATATCATCGCTGCCACTAAGAATCTGCCAGTGATCTAAGCAAAAAACCGCTATCAGTTAACAGTTAACGGTTTACGGCTTTACGGGGTTGTGGCATCATGTCTGGCATGATGATACAACCCCGTTTTTTATTGTGTATTTACCTATTATGCTCAATGGTAATAGGCTTTCTGGCTCTACCCTGCCCTGCAACAGAACTTGATGATCTTATTGAAAACGGCAGTTATGGTGTACAGCTTAGTGATAGCCATATAGCTATAGCCAGCAATCTTGACACTCCTCTTATTCCTGCCTCCATTATCAAGATAGCCACCTCCTATGCGGCCATGGAGATTCTTGGTCATGATTTCCATTTCAAAACATCATTTTTCCTTACCCCAGGGCCAGATCTATGGATCAAGGGCGGTGGAGATCCACTGCTCGTTTCCGAGGCAATTGATGCCATTGTTATTGCCCTTAAGGCCCATGGTCTAGTACAGATCAGAGATATCTATTTAGATGATTCTCTCTTTGCCCTACAGCGCAATTCTGTTTCGATAAGCAATAGCAATAACCCCTATGATGCCGGATTAACATCCCTTGGCGTAAATTTTACCACAATTGCCGTCCGCGTCGCCCCAGACAAGTCCATCAGTTCTGATGAAGAACAAACACCGTTGCTGCCCATAATGGTGGAATTGGCCCACGACCTGAAACCTGGACGCCATCGCATTAATGTTGGCCGTAATCCTGCCCACATCCTGCGCCACACTGGTGAGCTCTTTGTGGCTAAATTTGCCCAACATGGCATAGTCTGTACAGGCATTATTAAACAAGGGCAGGTACCGACAACATCGCAACTCTTTTACCAGCATTCCTCTCCTTCCCTCTGGTCACTTGTTGAGTCAATGCTGCTCTACTCCAACAATTTCACCGCCAATCTGCTCTACCTGGCCTGTGGCCTAAAGGAGTATGGGGCTCCAGCCACCTGGCAGAAAGCAGAAATGACAATGACCAATTTTCTTACCAAAAATGAGTTATTTACAGACCAGCCTATCATTATCGATGGTGCTGGCCTCAGTCCGGACAATAAGGTAACAGCCCGCTTCATGCTGAACCTACTCAAGGCATTCCGCCCCTATCGCCTCCTTCTTCCCCGTCATGAGGAATGGCTCATAAAATCAGGCACCATGACCGGTGTCTATAGCTATGCCGGTTATTTAGGACCCCAAATAGACGCTCCTGCCCTGGTACTTATCCTCAACCAGAACAACAATAATCGAGATGCCTTACTAAAACGTATTGTTGATCAGACAAAAGAATTAACCAGGAAATAAACCATTTAAAAGATAATATCTGGAGGTATAATTATGGGTCTATCCGGATCTCCCAAACAGCAGATAGCCGACCTATCAACCAGGTTTAGCTGAGGGTTTCTTGCTGCGAGAATGGGCCTGAAAAATTGCTCGTCGGAGCAGCAAGAAATTTTCGGCGGGTTGGTATTCAATATTTCACATAAGTAGATGCCCATGGGTTCAATTCAAGTAGGCCACCAAGTCTACTTGAAT
>JAOZSN010000005.1:10884-36972 GCA_029939635.1 Deltaproteobacteria bacterium | reverse complement strand
AGGGCATTTTTGTACTACTTTATGCCACAGGTCTCTCTTTTTCTACGTTACCAATAATTTTCAGGAAACTTTAGTTTAGATATTAAAAAGCCTGTTGATACGCTAATGCTGGCCAGAAAAATTAAGAAGGCGTTGCGGTCCAATTAATTTCTAGAGAAGAGGTGCTAAGTTATTATGTCCTATCATGGTAAGCTTGGCTTTTCCTTGTTGATAACCGGTAATGCCAGGCACTATCAAATTTAAGCCATAAAGCGCCTTTGTCAGCGGCCTTCTTCAATTTACTCCACCTTTTCTTCCTGTTTAGATTAAAAAACGATTTTTTGGTTTATTTTTCACGCTTTAACCATGTTGAGATGGTTAAAAAAAGACAGCAAGTTAGGCAAGCCTTAAGAAATGATGGGTGTCCAATAAAATAGGTTGCAATTTGCCAGCAGCATCGTTATCTTCTCCTCTGCTACGCCACCGTGAAGAGTGGTAAAGGAGGCAATTATGACTATTGATACAGGCTTAACTTTATTGGTTGTTGTGGGCTGTCTGATTTTTGTGGTGCGCCGATTGTTTGGTGAAAAATCAGGTTGTGATGGTTGTACAGGCAGTTGTGATTGTTCTGGTACTCGTTCATCGTCGAGCAGGTATGATGACAGTCAGCAGAAATAGATTAGGGATACGATATGGCGAAAATATTACTTAGAAATATGCACAAAAATCAATCTGGTATCATTGCCCAGGTCAAGGTGGGTGGTGAGCTTGGTCAGCGTGTTCGTGAAATGGGGCTGGTTCCTGGCACAAAGATTATTGTGCAGGGTCGAGCACCCCTTTATGATCCTGTTGCCCTGCGTATCATGGGTGGAACCCTTACCCTGCGCAATAATGAGGCGGATCATATCGTCGTTGAGGTGGAAGAGTCATGAGTTCTCCTATTACCATTGCCCTGGCTGGCAACCCTAATGCGGGTAAGACCACTCTTTTTAATCATATCACGGGCTCACGCCAACATGTTGGCAATTACCCTGGTGTCACTGTAGACTATAAAGAGGGACGTTGTCGTGTTGATGGGCACGACTGTCGTATTGTTGATTTGCCTGGGATTTACTCCCTCTCTCCCTATTCAGAGGAGGAGGTGGTGGCCCGGGATTACCTTGTTCAGGAGCGACCTGGTGTAATTGTTAATATCGTTGATGCTGCAAATCTGGAGCGTAACCTATATCTCTCCTGTCAGTTCCTTGAGATGGGGGTGCCCATGGTTATTGCCCTCAATATGATTGATGTGGCCCATGACAGGGGAATTGATATTAATCATAAGAAGCTCAGTGAGCTGATTGGTGTGCCGGTCTGTCCCATTGTTGCTCGTTCTGGAAAAGGGGTAAAGGAGATGATGGATGCAGCCTTTGCCTTGGGCAGCGCCAGTCAAAAATGGCAGCCAACCCATATCTCCTATGGTGATGATCTTGATGCGGTCATGCTTGAGATTGAACAAGTTATTAATAATGAGGCCTTTTTGACAGAGCTGTATCCGGCCCGCTGGACTGCCATAAAATATGTAGAGGAAGACGAGCAGCACCTGAGGCAGGGTGATGGGGCAGATGCCTCGGTTTCAACATTATTGCAGGAGAAGGTGGCAGAGGTTGGCAGTCATTTAAGTCAAACTCTGGGCGCAGAACCCGATGCCATGATCGCTGATCATCGCTACGGCTATATAAAATCAATTCTGCGGCAAAATGTGGTGCACCGCACCTATGACCAGAACCGTCTCTATACATCTGATAAGATAGACAAGGTGCTCACCAATCGTTTTGCCGGGCCCATTGCTATGATGTTGATTCTTTTTGGCCTTTATCAATTCACCTTCACCTACAGTGAACTGCCTGTTGCCTGGTGTGAGTCTTTCTTCGGCTGGCTGAACGGCATGGCAAGCACGTTGTTGCCTGATGGCTATTTTAAATCCATGATCACAGCCGGGGTAATCGATGGTATTGGTGGTGTTCTTGGTTTTGTGCCCATTATTATGTTCATGTTCTTTGGTATTTCCCTGTTAGAAGATTCTGGCTATCTGGCCCGGGTCGCCTTTATGATGGATCGCATCTTTCATGTCTTTGGGCTGCATGGCAGTTCGGTGATGGCCTATATTGTTTCTGGTGGAATTGCCGGTGGCTGCGCGGTGCCTGGGGTAATGGCGACACGCACCTTACGTTCGCGTAAGGAGCGTCTTGCCACTATCCTCACCGTGCCCTTTATGAATTGTGGTGCGAAATTGCCGGTAATGGCCTTGCTCATAGGGACTTTTTTTTCTCAGCATAATGCTATGTATATGTTCTTTTTTACTGTGCTGGCCTGGGTTATGGCTCTGTTGGTGGCAAAATTTTTACGATCAACCCTGCTGCGGGGAACTGCAACTCCCTTTGTTCTTGAATTGCCGCCCTACCGCTTTCCTACCTTCCAGGGCCTGCTTATTCATACCTGGGAACGGACCTGGCAGTACATCAAGAAGGCTGGAACAGTAATCCTGGCTATTTCGATTTTGATCTGGGCAATGATGACTTTTCCAGGTTTGCCTCAAGATCAGCAGGAATCATTTCAGCAGCAACGGCAGCAGATATTGGCCCATGGGAATGGCAAAAATGGTTCAGAAGAGTTAGCTGAAGGGCAGCCACTGGCAGACGAAGCCTGGCAGGAAGAATTGCTCCTTGTCGATGCAGTTGAAGCCGAGGCGGCGCTACGCTACTCTGTGGCTGGTAAGATAGGCATGGCCATAGAAAAGGTGAGTAGTCTGGCCGGGTTTGATTGGCGGATTAATATTGCCTTGCTGGGAGGCTTTGCAGCAAAAGAGGTGATAATCTCAACGCTGGGTACGTCCTATTCTCTGGGTGGGGTTGAAAGTGACGATGTCGCTTCTCTTTCTGCTACCCTTGCCGCAGAACCAGACTGGGGGCCAGTGCGGGCCTTGTCCTTGATTATTTTTGTTATGTTTTATGCCCCTTGTTTTGTCACCGTGGCCTGTATCGTTAGGGAGGCAGGTTCATGGCGCTGGGGTGCATTTTCTATGATTTTTAATACCGTCTTTGCCTTTAGTCTGTCGACGATGATTTTTCAGATTGGCAAGGTGCTTTTGGGTTGATAGATGTTTTAGGCATAGATCCTTTGGCAAAAGGATCTAAAAACAATCTGTTAAGATAATATCTGATGGTTAAGGCTTCTGTTTAGAATTTTCCTCCAAGAAGGCCCTGATGGCTTGTCGTGTTTCCAGAAAGGTGGCATGGAGCGTGTTGAACTGTGTTTCAATGACTTCCCTTGGGGATGTCTCTTTTTTGAGGAGTTGTTCGAGTGTATAGGCCTCTTCTTCCAGTATTTCAGTTTTTATGGTGCCGGCCACTCCCTTTAAAAGGTGGGTGATACGTAGCGCTTCCTGTACTTCTCCTCTCGCCCATGTTTGCATTATTTTTTCTGTGATTTGGGCATGGACCCGGAGGAAATCGTTTAATATCTCCAGATATAGTGCGTGATCGCCCGCAAGATTCGCGACTCCAAATTTGTGATTGAGGATGAGGCGTTGTGGTGGAATGCTGGCGTTAGGGCAGTGTTCTTCTGCTGACGTTGCCATGTGTAGACAGCGAATGATGGTGGCGAATAATTTTTCTGGATGGATGGGTTTTACGAGGAAATGATTCATGCCAGCAGCCAGGCAACGTTGCCTATCTGTTTCATGGTCATAACCGGTCATGGCAATGATTGGTATATCCTTAAATTGATGCAACTGACGGATCATACGAGTGGCGGCCAGGCCATCAAGCACAGGCATCTCTATATCCATGAGCAGGGCTGAAAAGCTGCTGTTTATTTTCTCTACTGCCTGCTGGCCGTTTTCTGCACTTTCTACCTTGATATCAACTGCCTCCAAGAGGCTGCTGATGACTCTGCGGTTTATGTCGTTGTCTTCCACCACCAAGATTGATTTCCCGCCGAGATCCTTGGCTATCTCATTGAAAAAATCTGGGTTTAGTTCCTGACGAGTATCCATAAGGAGAAAGTATAGACAACCCATGCTGAAATGAGAAGGGGAAATCGTACCTGTTTGACTGAGTAGGAATAATCCCTGCCAACTGAGTCTTCCTGCAATGTAATAATGTGGCTTTGAGTTAAAAAAAATGAACAAATTCCCCCCTTGAAGTCAAAAAAATTGAACAGGGGGGGAGTAGTGAGTTGGGGGGGCCTAAAGAAGTTTCGTTATAATAATCGCAGGTTGTCCTGATGGGAAAAAAGTTGTGCTACTGGCATGTTCCTTGAACCTATATAAGAGGAGTATATAGAGAATACGGGGTTTTGTTTTTGACGCTAAGAAAGGGGGAAGGGGATATGAGAATTGCTGTTGTTTCTTCCGATTGCCTGGAGGTTGATCAGCGTTTCAGTCGTGCTGAACGTTTTTTGATTTTTGAGGATCAAGGAGAGGGGTTGCGCTTGGTGGATGAACGTTCTTCCGAACCGTTGCCTCTAGAATTTTTTGATCAGGCCATGTTTGATTGGGTGGCAGATATTATCAAAGATTGTGACCGAGTTTATATGGCACGAATCATGGACAAGCCAGCTAAAGCATTGAAAAAAAGAGGTATTTTGCCGGTGGTATATCAGGGGCCAATACATACACTTCCGGTGTAAACGGGTCATGTAAGGTTTTTCCACGGCATTAAAAAACAAAAAGGCAATGGAGGCGTACTGCTTCCATTGCCTTTTTGTTTTTTATCCTTTGTTATCCATCAATATTTTCTTCACTGTATTTCCATCAGCTGTACAGGCAAAGTGGTTCATGATTGGTTTCATGGCCTGCATTTTGTTTTTGAATTGGCTGAAATCAATATTATTAGTGATCCATTGTTTGATTTCAGCCTCACTTGCCATTTGTGGCAGATACGCCTCCAGAATAGCGATATATGCTGACTCACTTTCGCCGGAAGTAGCCAGGGTTTCCTTCTCCGATTTGATCAGTTTACGAATAATGGCAATAACCTGCTCGTCTGTGACCTCTTTTTTGGGTTGTCTGGCAAATTCGCCCATGATGATGCGAATGGCTGAGGTTCGTTCGGCTGTTTTTGCCTTCATTGATTCTTTGAGATCCTGGCGGATTTTTTCCTGTAAACTCATAACATCACCTTTTGCTTAGTAGTCTTTGTCTCTGGGCTGTAGCTTTTGGGGCTCGATATTTTTTGGTATGGTGTTACATGACGCCTGAATTGGTATGCATCCTTTCGGAGTCCAGTGTCTACCTGAAATGGAAAAATTAGGGATTATGCATTTCCTTTTCAAGAATAACGACTCTATCATAAAACATTTTTGTTTACGAACAAGTATCGCGTATGATGGGTTGGTTGTGTTGGAAAGTAAACTTGTCTTGGCTGTTCAATAAGGGTAATCTGTAGATAAGTTACTGTTAAATCTTATAAATAGCTGTTCGTTGAGGAGATTGGGATGAAAATTTTACATAAGACGTTAATTTTATATCTTGTGCTGGCTGTCTTTCCTGTGTTTGTCGCAGGTTTCATCGCAACCTCTAAGATAAAGGCTAGCCTCGAAGATGTGGTAACCGCAAATTTGACAGCAGTGGCCTCTAGCCGGGCCAAGGCTGTGACAGCCTTGGCAGATCACCACAAGCAACAGGTTGCTATCATTGCCCAGCAGTCTGCTCTTGTTAAGAACCTGCAGGCTTTTTTGCAGGATGGCTTGGAGGGGCGGCAGCAATATCTAAATCAATTTTTAGTGAAAGTTGCCGCTGACGTGGCTGATTATGAATCGTTAACCATTCTCTCAGGCCAAGGCAAGGTTGTTGCTTCAACTAAGACTCAGACCCTAGGAGCCGACTACTCTACCCAGTCTTTTCTTGCTGGTAAAAAAACATGGGCATTTCAACCATTTTGGGAGCAAGAAAGGTTGAAGATTTATCTCGCCAAGGCAATAACTCTACACGATAAGCGCATTGGTACTATGCTGGTGGTGGCCAAGGGTAATGGGCTGCAGCAAATTATGGCTGATCATGCTGGTCTTGGTCAGACTGGCGACGTGTTATTGGTCGAAAATGACCTGCATGGCGGGGTGATTTTTATTACTGGCACTAGGGATCGACTTGATGAACCATTACGTCAATTGGTGGAGCCTGAACAGGTTAGTGAGGCTATGAAAGCCTCTCTAGCCGGGGCGCGGCATGGGCTGTTTTCAGTAAAAGATTTTAAGGGACAACCAGTTCTGGCTGTTGTTGGCAAGGTAGGTGGTACGGAGTGGGGGGTGGTGGCGAAAATGAACCAGCAGGAGGTCTATGCCTCTGTCGGAAGCATGTGGTTAGTCGTGTTGCTTCTTATGGTGGTTGCGGCACTTGTCGCAGGAGCCTTTGCCTATGTTCAAGCTGGCAAGGTGACTAAATCTTTAGATAATCTTGTTCATCTGGCTGAGCTAATCGGCCAGGGTGAGCTTGATCAGCACATGGAGGTAGTTGGCAATGATGAGATGGCTGAAGTGGCTAAGGCCATTAATTCCATGGTAAATAGGTTGCGTCGTTCTGATTGGCAACAGACCATGCAGTTAGGTGAACTTGACTTAGAGGTGCAGCAGAGGAGGGAGAATGAGTCAAAATTGTATGATAACCACAAGTTGACTGATTTGGCCATGAAGATGGCTCGTCTAGGTCTCTGGCAGGTTAATCTTATTGATGAACGTGTATATCTCTCTGCTATAATGCGACAGATTTATGGCATTGAAGCAAAAGACATTTCGTTAGAGGAAAGTTTTGCCTATGTTGCAGAAGGTGAGCAGCAGCAGGTTCGCCAGGCCTACGAGCAGGCCATAGCAGGCAATTTTAAACCCTATTCCTTCCAAGTTTGCCCAGCAGGGGGGGGCGTGCGGCAGATACATACCCTTGGAATTATCCTTCTTAAAGATAAACAGGGCAATGCCGTGCGAGCCGTTGGTGTAAGTCAGGATACCAGTGGTAAGTTAGGGTGAGGAAAAAATGATTGATTGATAGTTATTACTTATCTTTGTCTCTTGTTTTTGCTACCATGGCGAGGTGTGGGTAGTTTTACTGCTAATCGTCAGTGGTGAGTGACATGGATATCGATAAGCGCAGCAGGGAGAATGGCTTGATCCTGGGTTTGATTGCCAATTGTGTGATTCGTCGCCATATTGATGATTGCCCATTACGAAAGTTGGTTCATCTCCCCCTTGATGAGCAGATCGCCAGTATTGAAATGTTGTCCCGCCAGGAAATTGCCGCAATTATCGAGCACCATCGTCATTGTGCTGCGCAGCATCTCTCATCTGTTCATTAAATCAATTCTGGACGATATGCTTGTCATCCGTTCCCTTTCCATCAAAGAGAGGGGGTCCCTCCTGCTAGAATAAAAGTAACTGTTTATCTCTGCTTCTATTGGATTTTCAGCGCATCTTCTGCGGAAAAGAGGTGACGAATTCCTTGTTCTAACTCTTTGTTTTGTAGTTTTTGTTTGGCTTCATCTTCTGATATCCCCAAGGCGTGCGCAAGTTGTTTGATGTCATACAAAGGTTGACCATCCGGGCTGAAAGATGTTGGGGTTAGCTCAGGGAAACAGTTTTGGGCAGCTGTTTCCGAGGCCTGATTGAGGAGTTCTTTGATATGAGGTGGGCCATAGAGTAATAACCATTCCACGGCCTCTGCCCAGACCTGACTGTCGACGTCTGGATTTTCGAGAACGGCCATAGCCATTTCTTCATCCCATTCTTGCTGAAAAGTAGTCATTGTATTGCGCTTTGCTCCAGTGTGCGGTTTATTAATTGTTGGTACTCTGTCTGCTTAAAAAGAGTTCTTCCAACTGTCAACCGTAAACAGTAAACCCGAAACACTTATCTTGACGTCGAGGTATGACAGAAGATGAGGAGTGTTACTCTTAGGAATCCATGTCAAAAACCTCCCTTGTCGTCTCAGCAGATTGCTTGGTGCAAGATGGCCCAAAGCCATTTATCCAGCAGTTAACGAATGAGCTTACCATTGATAATCCAAAGTATCGTGATGCTGTAAAGTATGGTCGTTGGGTTGGCAAGAAGCTTAAGCCAAAGCTGACTTTTTTTACAAAGGATGCCGCTGGCTTTCATTTTCCCCGTGGCTTTGCCAATGAAGCAGTGCGGCTGGCTCGGCAGTTTTGTCCTGCCCCCCTGGAGGTGGTTGACAGGCGTAGTCTCTGTGCTGAGGAGGATCTCTTCTGTCTGGCGCAGCTACGACCCTATCAGGAACAGGCTGTTGAGGCTGTTATGGCGCGTCAGTTCGGGGTGCTTGAGTCTGGTACTGGTTCCGGAAAGACAATTATGGCCCTGGCTATTATTGCCAGGCGGCGCCAACCCACCCTTATCCTTGTGCATACCAAGGAGCTTCTCTATCAATGGCAAGAACGCATCAAGCAGTTTTTAGGGTTGGAGGCAGGTCTGCTAGGTGATGGCCATAATGATATTGCCCCTGTTACCGTAGCCATTGTTAATTCGGCCCGTAATAAATTGAGCGATCTCCCTCATCATTTTGGCCATCTGGTGGTGGATGAGTGCCATCGGGTTCCTGCCTCCCTGTTCATCGATGTGGTAACAGCCTTTGACTGTTGTTTTATGCTGGGTCTGTCTGCCACTGCCTTTCGGCGGGATGGCTTGTCGCAGCTCATCAATATCTATCTCGGTGATCTTGTCTATCGCGTTGATAGTTCAGAATTGACCGCCACCGGTGCAGTTCTTAAGCCAAAATTCAGCCAACACCCCACCTTGTTTGCTTTCCGCTATCGTGATAATTATCAGGATTTGTTGAAGGCCCTTACCACTGATAAGTATCGTAATGAGCAGATTGTCAGTGATATTGTTGCCGAGAGCCGGGAAAGCTCCCGTGGGATTCTCGTGGTCAGTGACCGGGTGGCCCATTGTGAGGAATTAGCACGATTGCTGCAGGAGAGGCAGGTGGATGTTGCCGTGCTCACAGGGCGTTCTCCTTCCGAAGAGCGGGCCGCCATTGTTGATGATGTCAAGGCAGGTCGGGTGCAGGTGCTTGTTTCAACATTGCAGCTTATTGGTGAGGGATTTGACTGCCCTGGTTTAGCGACCCTTTTTCTCACCACTCCCATCAAGTTTACCGGTCGTCTCTTGCAGGTAGTGGGGCGGATTCTTCGCCCGGAAGAGGGTAAGATAGCCCATGTTCATGATTATCTTGATGAAGAGGTCGGGGTTTTGGCCCGTTCGGCGGAAATCCGCAGGATAAATTTGTCGGCGGAACCAGAAAAGTGATTAAGAGGAGAGTTTTTCCTTGTTGACCTGTTATCGCCCAGCTACTACAGTGATATTCATCTAACTAGCTAATTCTAAATACCTTTGTAAAATCCAGGCATTTCATATCCTATGGTAGAATCTAAAAAAAAACAAGGTGAGTTGCAGCAGTTGCTGCGTCATATCCCCAAGGTTGATGAATTCTTGGGTTGGGTTGACCAAGAGACTGAAGCACCACTCCGGCTGGTGAAGAAGGTGGTGCGTGAGTTGCTTGATGAGGTTCGCCAAGCCATTATCGGTGGCGCAGAGCATACTCGTGATGATCTGGCTCGCCACCATCTCATGCCCCGTTTTGAACGGCTACTGGCCTCCTTCATGCAACCCAATTTCCGCACGGTTATAAATGCCACTGGTGTGGTGGTTCATACCAATATGGGACGTTCTTTGTTACCTGAATCAGCCATGGCAGGATTGTTGGCTGCGGGTTCCCGTTATTCCAATCTTGAATTTGATCTGACGACTGGTAAGCGGGGGAGTCGCTATGCCCTGGTGGAGGAGCTGCTCTGCGAGTTGACCGGTGCTGAGGCTGGGTTGGTGGTGAATAATAATGCCGCTGCTGTCATGCTGGCCCTTGATACCCTGGCCAAGGGGCAGGAAGTTATTGTCTCGCGCGGGCAGTTGGTGGAGATTGGCGGCTCGTTTCGCATCCCGGACGTAATGGAGAAAAGTGGTGCCAGGTTGGTGGAGGTGGGGGCCACTAATCGCACCCACCTCCACGACTATGAACAGGCTATTTCAGATCAGACTGCCCTTTTACTAAAGGTGCATACCAGCAATTACCGCATGATTGGCTTTACCTCTGAGGTACCCTTGGTTGACCTGGTGACATTGGGGCATGAAATGGGATTGCCGGTTATGGAGGATTTGGGCTCTGGTTCCTTGATTGATCTTTCCCGTTTTGGTCTTGGACGGGAGCCCACGGTGCAGGAGACGGTGGCCACAGGAGCTGATGTCATTACCTTTAGTGGTGATAAATTGTTGGGCGGTCCCCAGGCCGGTATTATTGTCGGTAGTAAGGAAATTATTGCCACCATCAAGAAAAATCCGCTGAATCGTGCCTTGCGCATTGATAAATTTACCCTGGCAGGCCTTGAGGCTATTCTGCGTCTCTATCTTGATGAGCAGACCGTGGTATCCCAGGTGCCAACATTAGCCATGCTGGCCCAGGAGTATGCTGTCATTCAACGGCGGGCTACCCGTTTGTTGCGGCGTCTAAAACCTGAATTGGCTGGAGTGTGCTCTGTTTTTAGTCAGGACACAGAATCAATGGTGGGGGGAGGTGCTTTACCTGAACAGACCCTGCCCAGCCGGGCGGTGATTTTGCAGCCTCAGCGTATGCGGCTCTCCCGTTTTGAGCAGCGCTTGCGGGCTGCTGCTATCCCTGTTATTGGCCGGGTGGAGAATGATGCCCTGTTGCTGGACATGCGCACAGTGGCAGATAGTGAAGTGAAGGAGCTGGCCAGCACTGTTGTTGCTGTCTGTAAGGAGTAGCTATGAGTTTTCCTTTTTTTATTGAAGATCAACCATTGCAGAGCAATGATCTTGATTTGTTCTCACCCATTTTTCGGCAGACTATGCAGGCCCATCTACCCTGTGACGGAGTCTATTTTGTTGGGCCCCAGGTGAGTGGTGATGGGTTGCCTGCACCATTGAAGGCAGGTGTAGAGGTTGTGCGTAGTGGTTTGCAACCGGTGAAGGATAATGGTCCTGATCCTGCCCTTTATGTTCCTCTCTGGTCTGGGGATGAGTTATGTGGTGTGGCTGTGTTGGCCGGTGTGGCCAGTGAGGTTTTGGATCTTCCTGCTGCCCGTCTCTTGGAAAGAAGTCGAGCCCTCTCCAGGGAAATGGCCTTGGTGAAGCAGGCTGCCTTGGATCCTGTAACAGGCTTTGGAAATAGTCGTTTGTTGCAGGGGAATCTTGCCGCATTATTGGCCCATGGCCAGGATGGTCAGAGTCATAGTCTGTTATTGCTGGAGGTCTTGCCTCGGGAAAAGGATAGCGGTCGGGCTCTCGCAGCCATACAGAAAAGTGGTGCCTCACTTCACTCTCTCATTGGTCATCTTGCCTCTCCATGCCATCTTGGTAATGGTGTCTTTGCCTTGCTTTGGGAGGGTGTGCAAGAGGAGCAGGCCTTGAAGATGGCCGATCAGCTTCTGCAATGGCAGAAGCGGGAGCAGGGTGGCCAGGCCCATATCGGTCTGGTGGCCTTTGGTGGGGACAGCGGTGGAGTTGCCGATATTCTTGAGATGGCGTGGCAGGCCCTGAAAACAGCACGGAGTCGTGGTCCCTTTGGGTTGTGTCCCTATGCCAGTGTCGCTGGCCGAGCCGAGCATCCTTTAAGCCCTCCTCTGGCCCGTATTATTCAGCGTTTGCGCCGTCTTTGGCAGGGAGAGGCTTGTTTTGCCCTTATTGAATGGAAAAATGATGGGGACGAGGGGATATTTCCTGAACAGGAATTGGTTAAGATTAATGCGCAGGCCAGTATTATTGAGGTGTCACCTCAGCAAGGCTATGTCTTTGTGCCCTGCTCGGCTGAAAAAGATGCAGAGGAGTGGTGCCGTGCGGCCCAGGCCATCTTAAGTGAACAGAAGGTTAGTTTTTCCATGGGTGTCGCCTATTATCCCACCCATACGTTTAAGAAAGTAGAGATGGTGGCTAATTGCCGTAAAGCTTTGCTTCATACTGCTTTTTTTGGGGCTGCCACCTTTACCCTTTTTGATGGTGTTAGTCTGAATATAAGCGGTGATATCTACTATAATGAGGGAGATATGGCCCGAGCTGCCAGGGAGTACCAACATGGTCTGCAGCTTGATCCGAAAAATGTCAATCTCCTCAACTCTCTGGGGGTTACTTTTGCCCAGATGACGCGGTACAAAAAGGCAATACCTCTCTTTGAGAAGGTGTTGGAAATTGATCGCAGTAATTTTATGGCCCTGTGTAACGTAGGGTTTGCTCAGCTTGCCAGTGATCTCTCGGTGGATGCAATTGTTTCCTTTGAAGAGGCTATAGCCTGTCGTGATGATTATTTTGATCTTCTTTTGCATCTGGGCAAGCTCTATTTGGTGGCTCTGCGTTATGAAGAGGCGGTTGCGGTGTTGGAAAAAGCTGAAGAAGTCGGACCGGCCGGTATACGCGATGTTAGCCATGGCGCAGTGCATCGCTATCTGGGGGAGGCATGTTTTGCCATGGGGCGCCATCGTCAGGCCATGGCTAGTCTGCAGCGCGCTGTACGTTATAATGCCCGTGATGCCGCTTCTTTAAGTCTGCTGGGATCACTCTATAGTCAGGAGGGGGAGGGCAGCGATATTGCTCGTACTTTTTGTGCCCAGGCCGTGGAGATTGATGACCTTGACTGGCAGCACTGGCTCAGATTGGGCAGGGTAGAGTTACTGTCTGGGGAAATAACGGCTGCCCAGAAGGCTGTCCAGGAGAGCATGCGCCTGCAACCCAGGATGGTGGATACTTTTTTACTACAGGCAGAGATTTTTGTTGCTACGGATGAGGGCGGGGCCGCAAAGGCCGCGTATGAAAAGGCATTAAAGATTGATGGGGAAAATGAGCAGGCTAAGCAGGGTTTGGCTGGCCTGCAGAAGAAGGGTAGTGTTGCAAAAAGTTCTTAGGTCGATGGCGTTGGCTTAAAACCTGAGGGTGCCTTGTTACTTAAAAAATGAAATTTATGTGGTGGTGGTAGTTATGGTGATGAATGTTCCCAATGCTCCTTTTGATGAGAGCCAGCAGTATTGGTTGGATAATTTTAATGTTGGCGACTCTTGGCGACTTTTTCGGATCATGGCAGAGTTTGTTGAGGGCTTTGACAGTATGGCAGTGGTTAAGCGTCCCACGGTCTCGGTTTTTGGCTCGGCTCGTTTTGAGGAGGGGCACATATATTATGATATTGCCCGCAAGGTTTCTTCTGGCCTTTCTGAGGCTGGCTATGCTGTGATGACGGGTGGTGGCCCAGGTATTATGGAGGCAGGTAATCGGGGTGCTGCTGATGTTGGTGGTATTTCCATAGGCCTTAATATTGATTTACCCTTCGAGCAGGAGGGCAACCCCTACGCTAATCTGCCCTTAAAATTTAAATATTTCTTCGTACGCAAGGTGATGTTGATTAAATATGCCATGGCCTTTATCTGTATGCCTGGCGGATTTGGTACCATGGATGAGCTTTTTGAGGCTGTCACCTTGATACAGACCAATCGTATTAAATCCTTTCCCATTGTGCTGGTGGGCAGTGATTTTTGGGGGGGGCTGGTAGACTGGATTAAAGATCAAATGTTAAGTGCCGAAACGATACGAGAGGAAGATCTTGATATTTTTGAGGTGCTAGATGATCCAGATGAGATTGTTCAGTTTATCAAGCGTAGGGTAATTATTTAACTAGAGTTTCAGGGTTCTCATTGTCTGTTGGTCGGCCTGACATGCACTTGTGTAGCCTGATGCTCAAAACGTGAAACGGTTATTTTGAAAAAAGCGTGGCTTGAACAGGGAGACGAAATATTAGCTGAATTGCGTACTCTTTTCGTTGAGAGCTGTCCGCTCACCTTTTGTCAGCATGGTGCCATGGCGCAGATCAGTTGTCTGCAGGAATTGGTGGTGCGTGATGGCAAAGAGACCATTATGGTGTTGGAAAAACCGTTGGGCTTTGTCGTCAGTGGTGAGGCTTTTTTTGTTTTCTATCGTCGTCCTGGCCAGACGTTGTTGCGGGGCTTTCAGGGCTATATCATCCAGAGTGGTAAAGATTTTTTTCTTGTTTCCTTTCCCACGGAGTTATTTAAGGTTCAACGACGTAAACATCCGCGTGTCTCTACACCGCTTCCTTCCTCTTTTTCCATGAGTCCAGCTCGTTCTCGGCGTATTGTGCATGGAGATGTTCGTAATGTCTCAAGGGAAGGGGTTCTCCTGCAGGGAGATATGTTGGGCCTTGAACGGGGACAGGAGATTTCACCGTTAACCCTGACTCTGTATTTAAAAAATGGAAAAATAGACCCACAGGTAGCAGTTGTTTCCCGGGCTCGCGTGGTTCGTTTGGAGCATGAAGGCGATGAGCTTTGGCTTGCCTCATTACAGTTTTGGTCTCAGGATAGCGACCAGGAAGCCATTGAGCAATACCTTGAGTGGCGCTCCATTGAGACTGTGACTTGATCGGTTCTGTTTTTTGTAAAAAAAATCACATGAAGTAACCTGATCTCCCGTATAGGGCTTGTGACGAAATAAACTGTGAATTTTTGAATGAGCAGCCGATCTGTAGGGGCGAGCTTGCTCACGAAATGCTTACGTTGCCAGCATCACCTCTTCGCGACCATGCTCCCTCCTACAAATGTACGCATAGGTTGAAGGGTATCTTGAAGTTGTACAATGTACTAAGGGTGAAATGGTGTATTCTCTCCGCTCTGCCCTGGGTGAACTGATCTGTTTGCCTATCTCTTTCCTGATTTTAAGGACTATCTGGTTTTTTGGGGAATCTCTATCCACTTTGTGACATCTGCTAAATTTGTTAGGAATATTAATTTTTTTTCACCTGTTTTTTTAGACCATTTTTCCAACATATAGTGTTCTTCTTGAAATTGTATATCCTATGTGGTGGTGTTGGCCCATGGTTAGTAAAATGTCCTTTTTTTGCTAATATGATTTTTTCTTGACACTATCCTGTCTTTTTCACTATAAGTTTCTCTACGGTGGTGTAAAGTGGTTCAATGTGACCTGAGAGGGAAGTAGAGTGACGGAAGACGTTCTCGAATATATCAGCAGCTTTCGTGGCAGTACCGAGCACGGCTTGGACGGCAAGGGACGATTGAATATCCCGGCCCGCTTCAAGGATGTGTTGTCGCGCAAGTATGACGAGCGTCTGGTGGTCATTCCTTGGCGTGATTGTCTGCGGGTCTATCCCCTTCTGGAGTGGGCTAAGTTTGAGTATGCCCTTATTAACGCCCAGCAGAGCCGCAAAAAAAATCAGCAGGTACGTTTGTTGATTGGCCGTTCTGCGGAGATGCAGATTGATAAAAATGGCCGTATCCTCATTCCTGCCCATATGCGCAAAGAATGTAGCCTAAGCAGCAATTTAAACCTCACTGGTATGGGGTCCTTTTTTGAAATATGGGATCAGGGCAAGTACACCGCTGTTATGGAGGCTGTGAGCGAAGATGATTTTGATGCCCTTGAGGAAACGATTCATGAGCTGAATCTTTTTTAGGGCATACTAATGTCTCTTCCCCCAGCAGACCAACTCCATGTCTCCGTACTCCTTGATGAGAGCATGGATTTTCTGCAGCCCAAACCCGGTGGCATATATGTCGACGGCAACCTCGGTCTTGGTGGCCATAGTGAAGAGATTCTTGCCAGGGGTGGCACGGTTATTGGGTTTGATTGGGACGAAGAAGCCTTGGCCAAAGCAGAGCAGCGTTTGGCAGCCTGGTCAGGGAAGATAATTTTTGTACGGCGTAATTTTGCTGAAATTAAAGAGGTCCTTGATGAGCTTGATATTCCGCTAGTTGATGGCATTCTTTTAGATCTTGGACTCTCATCCCTGCAGCTTGATTTGAGTGAACGGGGGTTTTCCTTCCAGGGGTGTCAACCCCTTGATATGCGCATGGATACCAGGTTGCGAGAAAATGCTGCGGACCTGCTCAATAAGGCAGATGAGGAGGATCTCGCGGACATACTCTATTTCTTTGGAGAGGAACGGCAGGCCAGACCAATTGCCGCAGCCATTGTTGAGGCCCGGAAGAAATCAGCCATTGCGACCACTGAGGAACTTGTTGCTGTAGTAAAGAGGGCCGTTCCTAGTCGTTTTTATCCGAAAAAGATCCATGTGGCCACCAGGACATTTCAGGCCTTACGTATAGCTGTAAACCACGAACTTGATAACTTGGTTACGGTTCTAAGTGATGGGCCAAGATTATTAAAGCCAGGAGGAAGGATGGCGGTAATATCTTTTCACTCCCTGGAAGATCGGTTGGTAAAGAAAAAATTTAGGGATGATGGACTGCTGCAGGTGATAACGCGGAAGCCAGTAAAGGCATCAGCTGCTGAGAGTAGTCGCAACCCACGATCCCGTAGTGCTTGTTTGCGCGTAGCACAAAGACTTAATGGAGAAAAATAATGAGAGATTATGCAGCCCATTATTCAGTGCCCAAAAAACGGCATCAGCCTACGACATCCTGGCGTGGCCATAGCAGGGCGCAAACAAAAGGTAGCAAGGCATTTTTTTTACGGGTCTTAGGTGGCATGCTGGTCTGTGCCATGATTTCCGGAATTATTTCAAGCTTCTGGGTTGGTCACTGTATTCAAAAAAGTTTAAGTGGTATCGCCCATGCCCAGGAATTGCAGGGCCATGAGCAGAAGGTAAAGGCTGATCTCCTCAAGGAAAAGGAGCTTATCCTGGCCGGTAAAAAGTTTGAGGCTATGGCTGCCGTGCAGGTTGGCCTCTTTTCCCCCGAGAGACAACAGGAGATTGGCTTTCGTTAATGATTACACGGAGTTTGCGGTTGTAGGTTTGCAGTTCATTGAAAAACTTATCTGATAAAGACAACATCCTCAAACCGTAAACTTTATTCAATAATTTGTTTTAGCTCAGCAGCTCTCGTCATACTCGCTGAAGATTGATGCTAATCATAACTTTATAAGTTTGTTTACTCATGACTATTCGGGGTGGCAGAAGAGCTGTCGACTATAAACATTACGGACAGCAAAAAAAGAGACCCGATCGCAAGGGTGGACGGCTTTGGCTTTTACTGATCCTTGTTTGTTTGTGTGTTGTTGCCTTGTGGTGGTTTTGGCCCCAGAGTGAACAACTCAAGGTCGCCCCTCCTGTGGCAGCCCTCCCTTCATTACCGGCGGAGCCAATAAGGAAAAAGATTTATGACAGGAATCTGCAGACTATTGCTTTAAGTTTTCCGGTATATGCTGTGTACGTTAAGCCCCTTGAGCTAGACGATGCGAATCTGGCCGCAGAGCAGATTGCAGATGTGATGGGTCTTGATAGTACAGCATTAAAGAATCGCTTGCGTTCCCAACGGACCTATGTCTGGCTTGGGCGCCGGGTTCCGGCCGATCAGGCCAGAAAATTACTGGCTTTGGATGTGGACGGGGTGTATCTGCGCAAGTCAACCATACGTTTTTATCCTCACTATAATGCTGCTGCCCAGGTAGTAGGATATGTACAGGATAATCATGGCCTCAGCGGTGTTGAGCTGTATTACGACCAGGAATTGTTGGGGCAAGAAGCACAATTTGTACAAGGACACGATGGGCAAACCAATCTACCCGGAAAACATGTAGTCCTTAGCTTGGATCTGCATGTCCAGACCCTTCTGGAGAAACAGATGGCCCTTTTGGCGGCACAGACAAAAGCAGCATCCGTCGCAGCTCTGGCAGTTAATCCTGCCACAGGGGCTATACTCGCCTACGCCCAACATCCCACCTTTGATCCCAATGCTTTTTGGCAGGCAGATAGCCGTAACCAGCAGGTTAAAGCCGTGGCTACACCTTTGCAGCCCGGTGCTATTTCCGGGCTTTTTCGCTATGGTGCGGCCCTTTATGCCCAGAAGGATCTGCATGTACCCCTGCAGGAAAATGCAGAACATCTCATTGTCCCTCGTATCATGAAAAAAGGCTCCACCTCTAGAGGTGGCCATTGGTGGCTCTGGCCCAAAGGCGGCTATCTCTCTGATGAGTTGAGTGAGCTGCCTGATCCCACCATCAGTGATGATGAGTTACTGGCCTTTCAAAAGGCATTGGGGATAAGCTGTGCTGATGCCGTTGATTTGCCGGAAAAGGTGGATGAGTTACGTGATTCTGCCCTGTGCGGTCAAGGTTCCTTGAATGGTATCTCTCTGCTCACCGGTTTTTCTCGTTTGGTTAACGGTGGTGACCCAGTGCAGCTTCATCTGAAGAGGGGAAGCTTGGATGATGATGGAAACTTTGAGCCCATGGTCTATCGGGCCAAGGGTTTACCGTTGCCTGAGATGAGTGGCAAAATGGTCGCTGCCCTGACTGAGTCAGCTGGTAGCAAGGCCAAATTTCTGGCTGTGGAGTATCTGGCTCCTCTTGTCAAAGATGAGATGATTGTCACTGAAAATTTGGCGCAAGAGACAGATGGCAGTGAACAGTTTGACGGGGTGTTGCTGGCGGCAGGCCCCGGCGTAGAGCCGGAGTTAGCTCTGCTTATCGCTGTGGAGAATGGCCAATTTGAAAGGCGTGATGCCTCGCCCATGCGGCGTTGGGCTGGACGTTTTTTTAATGAGTTGCGCAAATCAGACTTCCAGATTGCCATGGATGCATTGCCGGCCCTGCTGCCTGCCACCTCTGAGAAAATGTATCAGCGTTGGCTCCGTGAATTTGAGGCTGACAGCGTAGAAAAGCAACAAAAGAATGTCAGTGGCAAGGCTACCATGCCTGATCTTGTGGGCAAGAGTCTACGCAAGGCTTTGGGTGTGCTCCAACCACTCTTTGTTGAGGTGGATATTCGTGGTGCTGGACAGGTGGTGGAGCAATTGCCTGCCTCTGGTGTCGAGATTTCAGGGGCACGGGTAGTGATAACCCTTGGCCCCAACCCTCAGACATAGGGAGTCCACCGTGGCAGACCGTAAGCTGTCCCAGCTGCTCAAAGGTCTTCGTGCCTCGTGTCCTGTGCACCAGGATGTCGAGATCAGCTTAGTGACGGCAGATTCCCGCCAGGTACAACCAGGCGCCCTTTTTGTCGCAATTGCCGGTTTGCAGGTGGATGGTCGCCAATTTATCCCTGGGGCCATGGCTGCTGGTGCCTCTGCTCTCGTGGTGCAGGAAGGCTGTGAGCTTGTTGATGAAATAAATGTACCGGTAGTGTACGTGGCCAACAGTCGGCAGGCCTTGGGGCAGATCGTTGCAAATTTTCATGGTTGTCCGGCAGAAAAGATGACCATGGTGGCCATCACCGGCACCAACGGTAAGACCACCTGTTGTTATTTGTTGGAGGCCATAATCCGCCAGGCTGGTGGGGAGCCGGGGGTAATCGGGACGGTAAATTACCGCTATGCTGGTCGGCAACTACCTGCCAGCCATACCACACCTGATCCTGAGGCTTTACAGCCAATATTGGCAGATATGGCTGCTGAGGGAGTAACCCATGTCATCATGGAGGTTTCCTCACATAGTTTGGTGCAGGACAGGGTGGCAGGGATTTTTTTTGATGTGGCGCTCTTTACCAATTTAAGTCGTGATCACCTTGATTTTCATGGTGATATGGAACGCTATTTTGCTGCTAAGCTATGTCTTTTTAGTCATCACCTCCGTGGTAAGGCGGTGGTGGTTGATGATGGTTCCAGATGGGCCAGCCAACTTATTGTTTCTTTGGATCGGTATATTTCTCAAGAAGATGTACTTATTTGTGGCGGTGATGGGGCAGACGTCTCGGGTCATATAGAGGAGATGAATCTTTCTGGTATGACGGTGGCTGTCCAGCTAGCTTCAGAAAAAATTGTTTTCACCTCCCCCCTGGTGGGGGAATTTAATCTACGCAATATTTTGGCAGTACTTGGTGTTGGTCACGCCCTTGACTTGCCGTTACGTGAACTTGTGGCGGCATTAAGCAAAGCAGTGGGTGCTCCAGGACGTCTAGAGCGGGTGGTAGCTCCTGGTGTCGGCAAAGGTCCGGCTGTTTTTGTTGACTATGCCCATACCCCGGATGCTCTGGCCAACGTATTGCGAACCTTACGCTCCCTCTGTTCCGGGCAGCTTATTGTTCTCTTTGGTTGTGGTGGAGAACGGGATCAGGGCAAGCGGGCCATTATGGGGCGCATTGCTGGAGAAGATGCAGACTACGCCGTGCTCACCTCGGATAATCCTCGGGGGGAGGATCCTGAGCAGATTTTGGCTGAGATTGAAGAGGGTTTACGGCAAATTCGGCAGGACGGTTATGTTGTTATTGAGTCACGCCACCAAGCCATAGCCCATGCTATTGCTGAGGCGGGGAAGGAAGATGTTGTGCTGATTGCTGGCAAGGGGCATGAGGAGTACCAGCACACCAGAACAGGAAAGGCATTTTTTGATGATCGTCAGGAGGCACGATTACAGCTGATGAGTTAGCCGTTGCGGGGAACAATGGTACGAAAATGCACTTTAAAAAAGTCGAAAGAAAAAATCGTATGTGGAGGAAGAGATGGAGATTTTAAGTTGTAAACATGAAAGTGGCAAACGGGTAGGAGCTAGTGGCGCTATTTCTACAGATCTTGGCGCTGCTATAGCGGTCAAGCAGGATCCCATCTGGAGCTTGAGTCAGGTATTGTTGGCCACCGGTGGACGATTTGTTTCTGGAGAACCTCAGGCTCATTTCCGGTCTGTGTCCACTGATACTCGGACCTTAAAAACAGGAGATCTCTTTGTTGCCCTGTCTGGACCACGTTTTGACGGAGCAGAATTTGCCCTTGCTGCGGTGAAGCGGGGCGCAGGCGGCATCATTGTCGGTACTCCCCTTGCTGAAGATGTGGAGGTGGATGTGCCAGTGATCCTGGTTGATGATCCTATCAGGGCCCTAGGTGATCTGGCAGCCTGGCGTCGGGCCAGTATGGCTGATCTGCAGGTGGTGGCCATTACCGGTAGTACAGGTAAGACAACAGTTAAGGAGATGTGCTCGGCTATTTTGAATGAGGAGTATAATGTCCTGAAGACCAAGGGGAATTTTAATAATCTCATAGGGATGCCGCTCTCCTTGTTGCCCGTAGATAATCGCCAGGATGTGGCCGTGCTGGAAATGGGTATGAATCGGCCTGGTGAGATTGCTCGTATGGCAGAGATTGCTGACCCTGACATTGCCTGTATCACCAATATTCAACCTGCCCATCTGTCTGGTTTGCATACGGTGGATGGTGTGGCCAAGGCCAAGGCTGAACTTTTTCAAGGCAGCAAGGCGTGGTCAGTATTATGTGTTAATTTTGATGATAAACGGGTACGGGCTGTGGCCCGGGAGATGCACCAGGATATCATCAGCTATGGCCGTCATCGTCAGGCAAAGGTACGTGCCACCCATGTCAAAAACTTGGGCGAACGGGGTATGGTCTTTACCTTGCATATTGGTGCTGAGCGAGTACGCCTCACCTTAGAGGCCATGGGGGAGCATAATGTCTCTAATGCCTTGGCCGCTGCTGCCATCTCCCATGCTGTTGGACTTGATATGAGCCAGATTGTTGCTGGTCTGGAGAAATTCCGTCCCTTTGATAAGAGGATGGAGGTGTTGACCATTGCCGGTATAAAGGTGGTCAATGATTGTTACAATGCCAACCCTGCCTCAATGCTGGCCGCCTTTGATGCGGTTCAGGCCATGCGTTCCAAGGGTGGCAAGACTGTGGCCATTCTTGGAGATATGCTGGAGTTGGGCGAGGTGAGCAAAAAGTCCCATCGTAGACTTGGTGAGTCTGTGGCCTGTAAGGGCTTTGATTTGCTCTTTGTGATTGGTGAATATTCCCGCATCGTGGCTGAAGGTGCCATGGATGCCTCCATGCGCCTGCATCAGGTACGACGACTTGCCACCAAGGATGCCATTGTTGCTGAGTTACTTACTATGGTGGAGGATGGTATCCTCAATGCCGGTGATTGGCTATTGGTGAAAGGCTCACGCGGCATGTGTATGGAAACCATTATTGAGCAGCTACAGAAGAAACTTTAACTACAGTTGTCAGTTCCTAGTTAGTGCCTGTCCAGAAATGGCCCTTTTGCCCGATCTCTGCGTCACAGCAAAAATGAAAAATGCTCACATATCACTAATATGCTGCGCTTTTTAATTTTTACTGTTCCTTGATCTCGAACAAAATGACCTATTTCTGGACAGGCACTAGTTAGCAGTTACCGGTAACTGACGACTGACGACTGACAACTAATTAAAAAATGCTCTACCACTTACTCTACCCACTACATACCAGCTTCGGAGGCTTCAATGTCTTCCGCTATATCACCTTTCGTGGTATTGGCGCGGCGGTGACGGCATTTCTTATTGTTATCTATCTGGGCCCCCTTTTTATTCGTTTGTTGCAGCGTTATCAGGTGGGGCAGGTGATACGAGATGATGGGCCGGAGTCCCATTACAGTAAAAAGGGTGTGCCCACCATGGGCGGGGTCTTGGTAATTTTTGGTCTAACCGCGTCTACTCTGCTTTGGGTGGATCTCTATAATGTCTATGTCTGGCTTATTCTGGCGCTCACCAGTATGTATGGCTTGATTGGAGCCTATGATGATTATTGCAAGATTAAGCGTCAGAACTCAAAGGGCTTGAGCGGCCGGGGTAAGCTTGTTTTGCAGATAGCAGGTGCCTTGGTGGTGGGGCTTTTTATGGCTAATATGCCGGGTTATTCCACCAAGCTGAGTCTGCCTTTTTTGAAAGAGTTACAGCCTGACCTAGGTATCTATTATATTGCCTTTGTCATGTTTGTCATTGTGGGCGCTTCTAATGCGGTTAATCTCACCGATGGTCTTGATGGCCTGGCTGCTGGCCCTACGGTGGTGACCAGTGGCGTGTATCTGCTCTTTTCATATCTGGCTGGTCATGCTGTCTTGGCTTCCTATCTGCAGATTCCTTATGTGGCAGGAGCAGGAGAGGTTGCTGTTTTTTGCGGGGCCTTGGCCGGTGCCACCTTAGGTTTTTTATGGTTCAACGCCTTCCCTGCACAGATTTTCATGGGTGATGTTGGGTCCCTGGCTATTGGTGGGGCGTTGGGAACCGTGGCCATTGTTACTAAGCAGGAATTTTTGTTGGCCTTGGTTGGCGGTATCTTTGTCATGGAGGCCATGTCAGTTATTTTACAGGTAGGCTATTTTAAGATTTCCGGAGGCAAACGTATTTTTCTCATGGCTCCTTTTCACCATCATTTTGAGAAAAAGGGCTGGGTGGAACCAAAGGTGGTGGTTCGTTTCTGGATTATTTCAATCATCTTAGGGCTCATGGCCCTGGCAACCCTGAAGTTACGCTAATGATCACAGCTGAGTATTTTAACAAAAATACGCTGGTTTTGGTGGTGGGTGCTGGCCGTTCTGGTCTGGCTGCCCTGCATCTGGCCAAAAGATGTGGCTGTCAACTGGCCATCAGTGATGGAGGACAGGAAGAGGCCTTAAGTGTGGCTGAAAGAACTTGGCTGCATGACAACGAAATTTTTTGTGAGTTTGGCGGCCATCGACGAGAGACTTTTGTCTTGGCCGAGGTAATTATCGTCAGCCCAGGCGTACCCCTTGACCTGCCGGAATTACAGGTTGCCCTGCAGCAGGGTATTCCAATACTTGGGGAAATGGAGTTTGCCAGCCTCTTCACCTCCCTGCCGATTATTGCTGTGACTGGAACCAACGGCAAGACCACAGTGACCACCCTTATTGCCGCTATCTTGGAAAAGGCCAACTATCAGGTCTTTATCGGTGGCAATATTGGTATCCCCCTTAGTGAGTTTATCTTGGCTGGAGAAGAAGTGGATGTGCTGGTGCTGGAGGTGTCAAGTTTTCAACTGGATACAGCCCCTAGCTTCCATGCCAAGGTTGCGTTGCTGCTCAATATCAGCCCTGATCATTTGGATCGCTACCCCGATTTTGGCGGATATGCTGATGCCAAGATGGCGATTTTTAGAAACCAGGGCACAGGGGATGCAGCAATTATCAATGGAGAGGATGTTGAGATTGCTCAGCGCCGCAGCATGATTAAGGCACAGGTGCACAGCTTTAGCACTCCGGAACATGGACAGGAGCAGGGTGATTTACGGGTAATGTTTGCCGAGCAGGAGGAGCTGTACCCGCTACCCACAACTTTACAGCATTCGCCAAATCGCCAGAATTGCCACGCCGCGATTTTGGCAGTGCGCTCTTTTGGCTGCACGGCTGAGGCTCTTAAACTGGGATTAGCACATTTCGCCCCTCTGGAACATCGCATTACTGAGGTGGCTCAACTTGGTGGCGTACGCTATGTCGATGACTCAAAGGCCACGAATATTGGCGCTGTAATTTCGGCCCTGGGTGGCCAACAGGGGCCGGTACTTCTTATTGCTGGTGGGCGTGATAAAGGGGGAGATTACCGTCTGTTGCTTCCGCAGGTGGAACGTATTGTTAAGAAAATTATTGTCTTAGGTGAGGCAGCAGGGCTTATTCGGAACGCCTTGGAATCGGTGGTGGATATTGAAGAGGTTGACAGCCTGGATTCGGCTGTAAAACTGGCGGCAGAATGCGGATTGCCCGGAGATACTGTCCTGCTTTCTCCTGCCTGTGCCAGTTTTGATATGTTCAGCAGTTACCAAGAAAGGGGCAGGGTGTTCCAACAGGCTATTCAGGCACTGGGTTATAAGGCTGGAGGAGAAATAAAGGTCAGTGAAGCAATAGGTGAGGCTGCATGAATATTTTGGGAAAATCATGCGATTGCTAATCTGTGGTGGTGGCACAGGTGGTCATCTCTTTCCTGGGGTGGCAGTGGCTGAAGAGTTTTTGCATTCAGTGCCACGGGCTGAGGTGCTCTACGTGCACACTGGCAGGCCTACAGATAAACGGGTGTTGGCGAATAGAAGTTTTGCCACTGAGGCTCTGGCCAGCAAGGGGATAAAAGGGAAATCACTGCTGGGTAAGATACAGGCCCTCTGTTTTTTGCCCTTAAGTGTGTGGGCAGCATTAAAAATCGTGCAGCGTTTTAAGCCACAGGTGGTGCTTGGGGTGGGTGGATATGTGACTGGTCCATTATTGTTTGCAGCTCGTTTAAAAGGTGTACCCACCTGTATCCATGAGCAAAATTCAGTGCCAGGACTGGCAAATCGTCTGCTGGGACATTTTGTGAAGCGGGTATTTCTCTCCATACCGGGCAGTGAGGATTTCTTTGTGGCAAAACGCTGTATTCAGACTGGAAATCCTGTCCGCCGTGAGGTTCGTGCCTTGGCCGGTGGGGAGGCAAAGGGTAAAAGCGTTACTTTGCTGGTCATGGGTGGCAGCCTCGGGGCTCATCAGATCAATGTTCTTATGGCTGAGGGTGCACGGATGTTGAGAAGGCAGGTACCTGAGGATTTTCGTATCATTCATCAGACAGGGAGTGCCGATGCCAAGGCAGTGGAAAAGGCCTACGCTAAGATGCGGGTAAAGGCACGGGTGGCGCCGTTTTTCGACAATATGCCCATGGAAATGGCCAAGGCGGATGTGGTGATATCCCGGGCAGGAGCCACAAGCCTCGCAGAGCTCACTGTTATGGGTAAGGCGATGATTCTTATTCCTTATCCCTTTGCCGCTGATGACCATCAACATAAGAATGCGCAGTGGTTGGCCCAGTCCGGAGCCGCCACTCTGTTCAAGCAGCAGGGTTTGACCAGCAAGATTTTGACAGATGAGGTTGTTCGTTTATTGGAAGATGGAGAGGCCCGCATAACCATGGCACGAACGGCCCGCAAAATGGGCAAAGCAGATGCGGCCCGGAAAATTGTGGAAGAGTGTATAAAGCAGGTGTCAAGGTGAAGGACGATTTACTGAATAAAACCTGTGTTCGTTTTCCTGAAATCCGACCCCTAAAACCTGAAACCTGTAGTTAAACTATGTACAAAAAGAATAAAAAAATACATTTCGTCGGCATCGGCGGCATTGGCATGAGCGGTATTGCCGAGCTGTTGTTGAACCTGGGTTATCGGGTCAGTGGTTCTGATCTTCGTCAAACTGGTATTACTCAGCGTCTGCAGGAGTTGGGTGGTGAGGTTTTTCAGGGCCATGATGGTCGCCATGTTGCCGGGGCAGATGTGGTGGTGACCTCTACTGCTGTAGGCAAAGATAATCCAGAGGTGCTGGAGGCCAACGAGTGTGGCATCACCG
>JAOZSN010000005.1:0-10874 GCA_029939635.1 Deltaproteobacteria bacterium | reverse complement strand
CCACGGGCCGAGATGTTGGCTGAATTGATGCGTCTGAAAAAATTTGGCATCGCCATTGCTGGTTCGCATGGCAAAACCTCTACGACCTCACTTGTTGGCGCTATCCTGGCTGAGGCAGATCTTGATCCTACCGTGGTCATTGGTGGTAAGGTGAACAGTTTGGGCAGTAATGCCAAACTGGGCAAAGGTGAATTCTTGGTGGCTGAGGCAGACGAGAGTGATGGTTCCTTTCTGCATCTCTCGCCTGTGGTAGAGGTGGTGACTAATATTGATCTGGAACATCTCGATTTTTATAAAGATCTTGATGAGATAAAGGATGTTTTCTGTCAATTTATGGCCAAAGTCCCATTTTACGGAGCCATTGTTCTTTGCCTTGATGATGATAATATCGTTGATATTCTACCGCGAGTGCAGAGACGGGTAATCACCTATGGCCTCTCGGCCCAAGCGGAAATCCGGGCCCGTAAGGTGAAGCAGCGTGGTTTTGGTACCAGTTTTGAGGTGATGATGGGTGATGAGGTGCTTGGGGAGATTGAGTTGCAATTTCCTGGTATGCATAATGTCTATAACTCCCTGGCCGCAATTGGGGTAGGACTGGAGTTGGAAATTGATTTTGCCATTATTGCCCGCGCCCTGAATGGCTTTGCTGGAGTGCAGCGCCGCCTGCAGATTAAGGGTGAAAAAAGAGGGATAACCGTGATTGATGATTATGGTCATCACCCCACAGAGATAAAGGCTACTATTAGCGCCATTAAAGATGCCTGGCCAGAGCGGCGCCTGGTGGTGCTATTTCAGCCCCATCGCTATACCCGAACCCAAGCCCTGTTTAAGGAGTTTTGTTCAGCCTTCCATGCCGCAGATCTGCTGATGATGACGGAGATCTACCCGGCAAGTGAAGAACCAATCTCAGGTGTGGATGCCAGCAGCCTACTGGCTGCTATTAAAGAGCGGGGCCAGCGTCAGGTGCATTTGGCCGCTGATGTTGCTAGTTTAGCCAGTGACATTTTGCCCCATATACAGAAAAACGATGTGGTTTTGACCCTTGGTGCCGGGAATGTCAATCTGGCGGGGGAAGAATTACTAACCCTGCTATAAATGATGCTTGGTAGAGATGGAAAAGTGTTATCTGAATTTTATGAGGAGTGGAACAATGCAAGCAGCAGCATGTGTGTGGGACAGCAGCATGGTTGAGTGCACGAGTTTACCATTGCCAGCATGGGCGGATGATTTTAATGATACCATGGGAGATTTTTGGAGTGGCGAGGTGATCTGGAACCAGCCCATGGCAGAGTACACAACCTATCGTGTCGGTGGGCCCGCAGAAGGCATGGCCTTTCCGTGTGGTCTCAATGAGATGGCTCTGTTGATTCAGGGCTTGCGGAAAATGGATCTGCCCTGGCGGGTTATTGGTGGCGGATCAAATATTCTGGTGGCTGATGAGGGCTTACAGGGTATGACCATTGTTCTCAATAAGGGGTTTTCAAAAATTAGTATCTTGCGCGAGGCTGATAATCGAGTCTATGTGCGGGCTCAGGCTGGTTGTTCCCTGGCTCGCTTTGTTTCTTGGTGTATGGAGCAAGGTTTAAGTGGGCTGGAATTTGCTGCTGGTATTCCTGGTACGGTTGGTGGTGCCCTGCGCATGAATGCCGGGGCGTGGAGTTCTGATATCTCCCAGGTGGTCACTGCCGTAACAATTATGGATGGCAAGGGCTATTATTGTGTTAAAGGCCGGGACGAGGTTGATTTTAGTTACCGAAGCTGGGGCGAAGATCAAGAAAAGCTGGCCATGGAAGGGGTGTTTCTGCTTCGCCGTGCCGATAAGGGGGCTGTGAAAAGGGCCTGTCGTGAGTTAATCGCCCGCCGTAAATTGAATCAACCCTACGGCAAGGCCAGTTGCGGTTCCTTTTTTAAGAATCCATCTGGCATCGGTGAAAGTGCTGGAGCACTTATTGAGCAGGCTGGTCTCAAGGGAGCACAGGTGGGCAATGCTGGAGTTTCAGAAAAACATGGTAATTTTTTGCTGAATAAGGGTGGTGCCACGGCCCATGAAATGGTGCAACTCATGCAGTTAGTACAGAGTGAAGTAAAAGAAAAATTCGGTGTCTTTTTGGAGCCAGAGGTAAAATTAATGGGGTTCAGGCTCTAGCCTTCTGACAATGGCACGTAAGAAATCAAGCTATACTCCTAAATTGAAACGTTCCATTGCTGATGGCCGCAGGGTCAGCAGGCTGATATGGCGGTTTGTGAGTGGCTTTGGGATCGGCTTGCTTGGGTTTAGTTTAGTGGTGTGGTTGCTTTACAGCTGGTGTTGCAGCAGCCCTTTTTTTCAGATTGAATCGATCATAGTAACAGGCAGCAAGCGTTTCAGTGATGCTGAAATTGTCTCCATAGCTGGTTTGGATATTCGCTCAAACTTAATGTCGGTGAGCAGTAAGGAAATAAGTGAAAAGCTGGTTGCTACTGGTTGGATTGCTGCGGTGGACATTAATAAAGGCTGGCCGAGCAGCATGACGATACGGGTCAAAGAGCGGCAAGCCGTAGCAATGGTAAAAACAGGGAGCAGACCACTGCTCTATTTGGATCGTTACGGTAAAGGGTTTGCCAGAGTTGGTGAGAATGATGACCTCGATTTTCCGGTGGTTTCCCTGGAGGATGAGGATGTTCTTGGCGACCGCAAGGCTATGAAAGGTGTGCTAGATATGATGCGCTATGCCTCACGGGGTAATGTGGGTTTGCCAAAGCAGAATATCTCTCAGCTTATTCTGGCCGAAAATGGGGACATAACCCTTTATCTTGCCGATAACCCATGCCCAATTTTTTTGGGTCAGGGAAAGATGTGGAAGAAATATAAGCAGTTAGCCAGGGTTCTTTCCTGGTTGTATAAAAAGAAAAAGTTCGTCGCAGTAAGCGGGATAGATATGGAGTATCTTGAGCGCAGGGTATTGGTCACGTTCAGAAGTTAAGATTGTAAAGAAGGTCAAGAGATTAAGAAGGGGCACCCAGAGGCATTACATTGAGTGACGGCAAAGAAAAAGAGCAGCGGGGCGAAATCATAGTTGGCCTGGATATCGGCACCACCAAGATATGTACTATTGTTGGTGAGGTGTTTGAGGATCGGGTCGATGTTATTGGCATGGGCGTTCACCCTTCTGTTGGTATGCGCAAAGGGGTGGTGGTGAATATTGAGTTCACGGTGAACTCAATACGCAAGTCAGTGCAACAGGCGGAACTTATGGCTGGTTGCAAGATCTCTTCGGTCTATGTCGGTATTGCTGGCAGCCATGTCACTGGCACTAATAGTGATGGTGTTATTGCCATAAAGGGCCATGAAATAATTCAGCAAGATATTGCCAAGGTGGTTGAAAATGCCAAGGCCATCCCCTTGACCCAGGAGCAGGAGGTAATTCATGTCCTGCCCCAGGAATTCATTGTGGATGGTCAGGCTGGAATTCAAGACCCCATGGGGATGGCCGGGGTACGATTGGAAGCTAAGGTGCATATTGTCACGGCCTCAACCACAGCGGTGCATAATATAGTGAAGTGTTGTAACAAGGCAGGCCTTGATGTGGATGATGTAGTGTTGGAGCCAGTTGCCTCGGCTGAGGCGGTGTTGACTCCTGAAGAACTAGAGCTTGGGGTAGGTCTGCTTGATATTGGTGGTGGTACCAGTGATCTGGCGGTCTTTGCTGATAATTCCATCCAGCAGACCTTTGTTCTTGGGATTGGTGGTGATAATCTGACCAATGACCTGTCCCATGGACTACGCACTCCCTTGCAGGATGCTGAACGGCTGAAAGAAAAATATGGTTGTGCCATTGCCTCAATGATTGATCGTGATTTAGCCATTGAAGTGCCATCGGTGGGTGACAAAAAACCTCGTCGCCTTTCAAGGCGTATTATGGGAGAGATTTTGGAACCCAGGGTGGAGGAGATGCTCACCCTTATCAATCATCAGATGATTGACATGAAGGTCAAGCAAAGTGTCCATGCCGGTATTGTTATGTCGGGCGGCACCTCATTATTGGCCAATATGGCTGATCTTGCAGAACAGATTTTTGATGTATCGGTACGGATTGGCTACCCGCGTCATGTTGGGGGGATTACTGATATTATTAATACCCCACAATGTGCAACCGGGGTTGGCTTATTGCTTTATGGTACCAAGCATGAGCCCGGGCAGTTCAGGGTGGATAACGGCCCAATACTCAATAAGTTAGGATCTAAAATTAAAAGTTTTTTTGGTAGGGTAATGTAATGACTAGTAGCTTGTCGTCAGTTTTTAGTTATCAGTTAGCTCAGCTGGGTGTGTGCTGAATAGTGGTAACTGACAACTGGTAACTTGCAACTGTTTTATAAAGGGGAGAATTATGGCGGATTTTAAATTAGCAGAAACAACTGGTCGGTTGAAGATCAGGGTCTTCGGCGTTGGTGGTGGCGGTGGTAATGCTGTCAATACCATGGTAGCTAATGGTATTGCTGGAGTTGATTTTATCTCAGGAAATACTGATATGCAGGATCTGGAACGGTCGCGGGCTGATGTGCAGCTCCAGCTAGGGCCAGATGTCAGTAATGGCCGGGGAGCCGGGGCAAATCCTGAGACCGGACGCCTCTGCGCTGAGGAAAGTGCGGACATTATCCGCGACAGCCTGCTGGGGAGTGAAATGGTTTTTGTTACTGCTGGATTAGGCGGCGGCACAGGAACCGGTGCTGCACCTGTGGTGGCAAAAATTGCCAAGGAGCTTGGCGCCCTCACTGTAGCGGTGGTGACTCGCCCCTTTAGCTTTGAAGGGCGCGATCGCATGAAAAAAGCAGATGCAGGGTGGGAAGCCTTGCGCGATCAGGTGGATGCCATTATTACCATTCCCAATGATCGGGTCTTGGCCCAGTCACAGAAGGCCACCAAGTTTGTCGAGTGCATGCAGATGGTGGACGAGGTTCTGGTCAAGGCGGTTCGTGGTATCACAGATTTGATTAACCTGCCAGGTTTTATCAACCTGGATTTTGCCGATGTCTGTGCTGTGATGAATGAGACTGGTACAGCACTCATGGGTTCAGGTTCAAGTGTAGGCGATAATCGGGCCAAGGAAGCTGTCAAGCAGGCCATTGAAAGTCCACTTTTGCAGGATGTTTCCATTAATGGAGCAAGGGCTGTCTTGGTTAATGTCACGACAAGTAAGGATTCACTGGCCATGCAGGAAATGACCGAGGTAACCAGTCGTATCCAGAATGAGGTGCATCCTGATGCGCAAATCTTCATGGGTGTTATCTATGATGACTCAATTGGTGATGAGATGCGGGTGACAGTGGTGGCCACCGGCATTAAGGATGAGGCAGAAATTGAATCCATTGCTGAGGTAACACCTATGGTGGCCAATGGTGGTGGATCAGTGGTTTCAACCCTGGCTTCAGAGTTGCCAGCAAGCACCCAGGCCGTTCGTCAGCAAAGCCTCTTTGGCCTTGACGTCAATCCCCTTGACGAAGAGACCCTTGATGTCCCTGCCTGGATTCGCAAAAATGCAAATTAATCGCTGATAATTCTTCCCATGCCTCGACAAAGGGCACAGAGGCTTATGGTCACTGTGTCCTTTTTTTGTTTTTGAATATCGAATGTTAAAGGGTGGATGTTACCTTAAAAAAGAAAAGTACCTTCCTTCGACTTTCGATATTTCTTGTTCGACATTCTGCGGTTCGCTGTTGATCGTCCCAAATAGGATTATGTCATAAACTAAACTATGCCCCGTTCAGCCATTGATACCAGCCTGGAAAGAGGCACCTTTCGTAAGAAATGGACAGGCAAATTGCCCATAGCCTTGGTCTTTCCCAATGTCTATGAACTGGCCATGTCAAATCTTGGCATGCAGCTGGTCTATACCATGCTCAATGGTGAGGAGGATATGGTCTGTGAACGAGTCTTCTTGCCTCCGTCAGCTGCTATGCCACGATCTGTGGAGTCAAATCGTCCTCTGGGCGATTTCCCTGTTATTCTCAATGCCATCAGCTTTGAACATGACTATCTCAACTTGGTGCGTTTGCTGCTCTGGGCTGGTCTTGCCCCATTAAGCACAGATAGGTCTGAGTCTATCCTTGCAGCAGGGGAGCCTTTGCTGATTGCGGGTGGAGTGGCCACCTTCATTAATCCGGAGCCGTTAGCCCCCTTTATTGATCTATTCTGGGTGGGGGAGGCCGAAGCTGGTCTGGTTGAATTATTACGCCCCTTGGCTGACTCCATGGCAACTGGCCTACCTACTCGGCAAGACTTTTTGCAAGATGCTGCATTGGCTGGCCATGGCAGCTATGTGCCTCGATTTTATTCGTATCAGTTTGATGCAGATGGTAGTTTTAGCGGCATAAAGGCAGAGTTGCCTGGGGCTCCGCTGCCCATCCCCAAGGTCATTGCCTCTCCTGGCAGTCGTGTTGGCCATTCAACCCTGCTTACACCCCAGACAGAATTTAGTGACCTGTTTCTGGTGGAACTGGGGCGCGGCTGTAGTCGTGGTTGTAGGTTTTGTGCGGCTGGATTTATCTATCGCCCCCCACGCCTCTGGTCGTCAGAGTCAATCCTGGCTGCCTTGGCCGAAAAAGAGGAAGGCTGCGAACGTGTTGGTCTGCTGGGCATGGAGATGGCTCGATCCGAGGATCTGGCACATCTGGCCGCAAAGATAGAACAGCAGGCCTGCTCCCTCTCCTTTTCCTCCTTGCGGGCCGATGCCCTGTCGCCGGAGTTGATTAGTCTGCTGGCCAATAGTAATTTAAAGACCGCTGCCATTGCCCCGGATGGTGCCTCTCAGCGCTTGCGCAATGTTATAAATAAGGGCTTGCAAGAGACTGATCTTATTACGGCGGCTCAAGAGTTGGTGGAGGCAGGGGTGGTCAATCTTAAACTCTACTTCATGATTGGCCTGCCCACAGAGGAGAATGAGGATATTGATGAGATGGTGGCCCTGGTGGCTAGGATCAAGGAGACAATTGATGTTATTGGACGTAAGCGCGGCAGGCTGACTACTATTTTGGTTAGCCTCAACTCCTTTGTTCCCAAGGCCTGGACACCATTTCAATATGTCGGATTTGCCGGGGTAAGTGTTCTGAAAAAGAGGATCAAGTTAATTCGGTCAAAACTAAAACCCTTGGCCAATGTAAGACTTAAGGTGGATAAGCCTGATACAGCCTTTTTTCAGGCAGTACTGGCTCGAGGGGATCGCGATTTGGCCCCGGCATTATTAGCAATGGTGAAAAGTGGCCGCAACTGGCGGCAGGTGCTGGCTGATTATGACTTAGATCCCCTGCTCATTGCTGGCCCGTGTCAGCAAGAAGAGCCCTTACCATGGCAGGTCATAGACCATGGTATGCATGCTGGCTATTTGTGGCAGGAGTATCAGCGCGGTCTGGCCGCAAAGGCTACCGTACCATGCGATACCAGCAGATGTAAACGATGTGGGATTTGTGATACAAAGGGGTAGTCGGGGCTGTATTTGCGTTGAACATCAGGGGGTGATTCCCGGTACCATATCATTACTAGCCAGGATGCTGCTGGATTGGGAATCTCTGTATCTCGTAATATTGTTTTAGTTGCAGAAAACAGTATGTAACATCTTGCAAATCGTTGTATAGGTGGAGCTTGAGCCACATTAATATTCCTTGTAGACTAGATAGACAACTTAAAAAAAATTGCGCTCTAAAAAACGAAACATAGTGGCTCCTGAGGAGCTGGCCCGGCTCAAGCCTTTCCGCTTAGTGAAGTTTTTCTCATATACCTCGCTGGGTTTTGTCATGGTCAGCACCATGGTCCTGTCCTGGGTAATTTCCAATCATACCAAGAATGTGCTGCTCAGTCGCAGTCAGGAATATACCAAGGTTTTTGGCGAGAATTTAAGTCACCAGATTTTTCAACAGTTTGTCCTGCCCCTGGCTCTGCAGAACAGGCGTATTGCTATTCAGGATCCGCGTCAGTTCAAGAAGCTTGATGAGATTGTTACCAGTGCAACCCATGGTGTGGAAAAAACCGAGGTGACTATCTATGCCAAAAACGAAAATATGGTCTCCTATGCCACGCGTAAAGAGCTTATTGGCCAGAAAGACTTAGGTGGGGATGAGTATGCCAAGGCTCTGCAGGGCGAGACTATTTCCTCCTTTGAGATTGATGGCTCATTGTTAAATTTGCTGCCAGGAACCAGTGAGGCCTTTTGTCGGCTGCGTACCTATATCCCCTTACGTAAAGAACGACCATTTTCTGCTGATGAGTCAGTTATGGGGGTTATAGAGATTGTGCAGGATCTCTCTGCAGAATTACAGACCCTGATGAAGCTCCAAGGGTCTATTGTTGCCACCTCGGTACTGATCATGTCAGCGTTGTTTGCTGTATTGAGTATTATTGTGGCGCGGGCTGAGTTGATCATTGAGGCGCGCGCTGCTGAACGACGGCGGCTGGAGGAAAAACTGCATCATAGTGAACGGTTGGCCTCGTTGGGTGAGATGGTCGCCTCTGTCTCCCATGAGATTAAGAACCCTCTGGGTATTGTGCGCAGTACGGCAGATATTTTGCGTAAGCGCATTCATAAGGTGGCTCCAGGTAAGGAGCATCTGGCCCAGATCATCATCGATGAGACTACGCGGTTGGATGGCATTGTCCGCGAGTTTCTCGATTTTGCTCGGCCCCAGCATCCTAAGTTGCAGGAGGTGGCCATAAACGATGTGCTACGTCGGGTGACCAGTTTTGTAAAAAATGATTTTAGTAAGATTCAGGTGGAGATAGACCTTAAACTGGCAGAGGGGTTGCCGTGGGTTAAGGCTGATTTTGATCAGCTCTACCAGGCTTGTCTTAATGTGCTGGCCAATGGTGCCCAGGCCATGGAAAGCGGCGGGGTGTTGACAGTGGTGTCAAAGCAGGTGGAGCAGTGGGTGGTCATTGAGGTGGGGGATACAGGCTGTGGCATGAGTGCAGAGGAGATGGATCAACTCTTTAGCCCATTTTATACCACCAAGAATCGTGGCACTGGTTTAGGGTTGGCCATCGTCAAGAACATCATTGATAACCATGATGGAGAAGTTCTGGTGGAAAGTGAAGAGGATGTTGGCACGGTCTTTACACTACGCCTGCCAGCGGCGTAAAATCAGTTACCAGTTGCTGAAGATTCATTTGTTTGAAAGAAATTCTGCAACTGGCACTGATAACGAACAACTATTTCTTATCTAAACCAGGTCCACCATACGCCTTGCTCTGCTTAACCTCATCAAGCATGGAGGCTAGCTTGTCACGATCGTCCTTCAATTCCTCGTACGTGTCGACGATGGAATTTTCTTTCTCTTTCTGTTCTACCTTCATCTCAGCCACCCTGGCATCAATCTTATCCTGCTTGATCTGCAGATCTTGAGTGCCAAAGATGGATGAGCGCAGGTATTTAAAGCCGAAGAACATCAATGCAACATCATCATCCTTGATTTTTTCCAGGGTCTCCTCATCAACCTCATAGGTATCCAGGAAACGGCTTTCAAAGATGAAGCTCTTGAATTTTTCCAAGTTGGTGGAGACCATGAAGAACATCTTCTGGGCCTCAGGACTGAGGGTGGCCTGGTGGCCAAATGATTTGCGGCGCATGACCAATTCCATCCACTCGCTGTTCATCTCATCACAAAGGTCAACACCCTGATCAGCCCGCCACTCACGTATGGTCCACTCCTTGTCCTCCAAATGGCCCTTACAGTGCTTCTCTTTAACGACAAAGAAGAACTTCTCGCTCTCCACATCTTCCTTGCCACCACTGTGAAAGTTGGCCATGCCGATGGGATAATAGCGGCAGGCAGATGGACGCTCTTCGTAAATAGTACAGCCTTTGTCCGTAACAAAGGGGCAGCGACCTTCTTCATCCAGATTAATTTTTACGCCAGGCAGATCTGTTTTCTCTACCCAATCTGGGCGGGTGAAGCGTAGGAGAAATTCATCTGAAGAGATACCAATATGTTTGCGCAGGCGCATGATGTCAAAGGGAGTAAGGACAATGCCGATTGTGCCGCAGCAGGCGGTAAAGCAGGATACGCCGGGGTGGCATTGGAATTTAATCTTGGAATCTAAGGTATACTTAACCGGCAGGATGTTACTGGGATTCTTTTCCTTGCCGAACATGGTGAGTTTCTCATCTGTCATAGGTCATACTTCCTTACTAAAAAAGGTTATTTAAGTGAAAATTGAATTTCGATTCAGTTCCTAATATTAAAGGATTAGTAAACTAATCACGTGGTCATTTATTGTCAAATGGATTTCTGAGAGCATTATATGAAGAGAAATAATTAGGAAGGGGAATGGGCTATCTTTAAATAACTATGAAAATGATGATTCGCCCATGAAAACTAAATATAGATGTGTAGGGCTAGAAATAGGTAAGAACGGAAAGACAAGACTCCGTTGCATCGTCTGAAAAAAGAGCTAATTTGTCGGTGAATTTTTTCTTGACAATTAGGTGCCGAAATTTTATATCTCTAGGGTCTATAAAATGAAGCGTTACTCATTTTTTGTACAAATCATCAGCATCGTATCACGGTTTTTGGGCTAAAAAACACCATAAAACACTTAGTTGGTTGGTGGTAAATGCTGTTAATTTTTGTTTTAATGTAGTGGTTTTAACGTACAATCAGACTGCCAGAATATTGGTATAATGATAGTGCGATAGTTTAGAGACAGATTTCGCATTATATAAAAGTGGAATCAAAATTAATCCTTTGAGGAGGTAAATTAATGCCAAGTTATGTAGATCCTTCCAAGTGTGACGGATGTAAAGGCGGCGACAAAACTGCCTGTATGTACATTTGTCCCAATGACCTGATGGTTCTTAACAAAGAGGAAATGAAAGCATACAACCAGGAGCCTGATGCTTGCTGGGAAT
>JAOZSN010000221.1 GCA_029939635.1 Deltaproteobacteria bacterium | reverse complement strand
TCTGGTTGTTATTTTGCTCGTCGCTTCTACCATTCAATCCGTTTTTCTGGTGAAATTGTACCGAGCTGTTGACCGGAGCAATAATACAACTGTAGAGCTTTCGGAAACCCTTAACGGTAATTCAGGTTTACAAAAGGACTTTTTTAAGCCTTTTGATTTGCAGAACTGGGACCCGTATGAGGAATTCCAGTTCATGCGCGATCAGATGGAGAGAATGTTTGACAATTCTAATAACCGGTTGCAATTGAGCCCTTTTTTCGATGAGCACAGGTCGCCGCTGGGTATTCTCCCGCAGACCGATCTGGAGGAACAAGATGACCGCTATGTCGTCACCATGAATATCCCCGGCTCGGACAAGGCTGAGATAAATGTTGATCTGGATGGTACCATTTTAACGGTCAAGGCAAAAACAAAGAGTGACTCCTCTCAGCGGAATGCGGACAATTTTTTACGTATGGAAAGAAATATGGGTAGCTTCCAGAGAACCCTCACCCTTCCCGGCCCGGTTGATGCCAGTGGCATGAAGACGGAATATAAGGATGGTGTTTTGACGATTATTGTACCCAAACCAGATCAATGATTCCTGCTGAATAAAGTTAGGCATTCTTGGTAACGCATCCCCTCATAATGGGAAAAGCTAATGAAAACACACAGGGTAGCATATCGCGAGCAACTCAAGAACACCCTCAAAGACAAACTCTGGGAGACAGAAGGTAAACCAGTCGATTATATTCGCAGTTTGGAAGCACAGCTTGCTGAGATGAAGCAAGTCGAGCAGGACTTAAAGCGTTTAGCTATAATCATTAAAGATTCGAATGATGCCATTACGATTCAAGATCTTGACGGTCAAATTCTCAGCTGGAATCGAGGGGCAGAAAAAATATACGGTTACAAGGAACAAGAAGCGCTCAATATGAATATTTTTCAGCTTGTTCCTTCTGATAAGCGGCAGCAGATACATGAATTTTTAAAGCAATTGAAAAATGGAGAAATTCTGGATTCGCTTGAGACCCAGCGAATAACAAAAAACGGCAAACTTGTTGATATCTGGCTGACGGTTACCCCTATCCTTGATGAAGAAGGAGAAATATCCTCAGTCGCCACCACAGAGCGTGATATCACCCAAAAGAACGCCCTTATTAATCAACTGGCAGCGATGTCATTCAAGGATGAGGTCACCACCCTTTATAACAGGCGGGGTTTTATCCATTTTGCTGACAAGCTTCTGCAACTGATCAACCGGCATAACGGAACCGCGCTTTTGCTCTATATGGACATGGACAACCTCAAGTGGATCAATGACAACCTTGGTCACAATAAAGGTGATGAAGCAATCGAAAGGCTTGCTGGGGTTTTACAAAAGACCTTCAGGGCGACCGATATTGTTGCTCGTATGGGGGGGGATGAATTTGCGGTTTTAACAGAAGTAGAAGGTGGTGAAGAAGCAATCACTGCAACTCTTAGCCGATTAAGAAATAACATATCCAAGGCAAACGAACAAAATAGCAGGCTCCCGATTGCCATAAGCATTGGCGCGGTCGCTAGCACTGACCCCACCATGAGCCTGGAGGCAATGATAACGCGTGCAGATGATCTAATGTACGAGGAAAAGAGACAAAAGCACTCAAAACGTGGAGAGCTTGCTCTTTAATTAAAATAAACGGTCGTAGAAAAAATCATACAAAAAAAACAGATGGGGAGAACCAATTATGGCAAATAGAATCACAGCTTTTAGCAGGACAGCCAACACATTGTGGATTGCAGTTTTACTTGCTTTACTCCTTGATATTGCGCCTTGTAGGCATCTGGCCTGGGCAGGTGTGCCGTTATCTTCTGACATTCTTAATAGTGGCGGCACACTCATTGCCGATGTTGCCGAAAAACGGATCAATGCTGTTGTTAATATTTCCTCCACAAAAGTAATTAAGGCCCAATCCAATCAACTGGCACACCCTTTTTTCAATGATCCTTTATTTCGTAATTTTTTTGGCCAGCGCTACTATTCCATACCTCAAGAAAGACGAGAACGAAGCCTTGGCTCCGGGGTAATTGTTTCAAAGGACGGACTAGTCCTCACCAATAATCATGTGGTGGAAAATGCCACGGAAATCATGGTCACTTTATCTAACAAGCAAGAGTTTGAGGCGGAAATTGTTGGTACAGACCCAAAAAGTGATGTGGCAGTGATCCGCCTGAAGGGAGACCTTACAGATTTAGACCCAATACCCTTTGGCAATTCCGGTGAACTTCGGCTTGGTGCTATTGTTCTGGCCATCGGTAATCCATTTGGTCTCGATCATACTGTCACCATGGGTATTGTCTCCGCTAAAGGCCGAGCCAATGTAGGCATTACAGACTATGAGGATTTTATCCAGACCGATGCCGCCATTAATCCTGGTAATTCTGGTGGGGCCTTGATCAACCTCAAAGGTGAGCTTGTTGGAATTAACACAGCGATTATCAGTAAATCCGGTGGCTATCAGGGGATTGGTTTTGCCATACCATCTAACATGGCCAAGGCGGTTATGCAGAGCCTGGTCAAACATGGCAAGGTGGTGCGTGGCTGGCTCGGTGTTTCCATCCAGGATCTGGACAAAAAACTGGCTGAGGCCATGGGCCTAAAAGACACCAGCGGTGTGCTCATCTCGAATATCACTCAGGATGGCCCGGCTGCCAAAGGCAAACTGAAACGCGGCGATGTGATCCTTAAAGTAAACGATGAAAAAATGACATCCAGCAGCAGACTCCGAAACACCATTGCCGCCATGGGTGCCGGAGCAGAGGTTGAACTTTCCATTATGCGTAACGGTAAGAAGAAAACCATCTCTCTCTCCTTGGGTGAATTACCCGATGATTTTAGCGGCCAGACAACGCTAGAAGAGGCTGACGGCATTCTCGGCGGCATGACCGTTGCCCCCTTAAACGATCTGACCCGGGAGAAGTTTGAAATCAGTAAAAAAGTAAAGAGCGGTATTGCCATCACCAAGGTTGAGGGGGGCAGTAGTGCCGAACGCGCCAACCTTCGCCCCGGAGATGTAATTCTGGAGGTCAACCGTCAGGGGCTTGATTCCGTAGCTGATTTCAAAAAGGCGTTTAAGAAATCAAGCGACAACCTGTTGCTGCTCATTTATCGCCAGAACCACACCTTTTATCTCGTGGTGAGGAAATAGCTGTGAGGTCAACCCCAGCCAAGGCAGAGGAACAAACTTCTCTGCCTTACTTAATGACTAATTCAGCCATTAGGGCTAATCACCAAAATGATTGACCAGGAGGTTAAAATGTAAGGAACGATTGCTGATAGCATTACAATTAAAGTTGGACATGGCATTATGACAATTCCTCGAAATATCAAAACATGGATGAATCAGAAACTGTGGCAGAAATCAATAACGATTCGCAAAGTGA
>JAOZSN010000082.1 GCA_029939635.1 Deltaproteobacteria bacterium | reverse complement strand
TGCCCGGCGCGCCTGCCATTCATCAACAAGGGAAATGGTTACAGGAAAGATATTAGCGATCACAATAAATACGGAAAGTAAGGCAAACCATATTTTCCTCAACCGCGAAATACGCCCCCACCAAACCCAAATAAGACCCATGGTCGCGCCCATAACGTCACGTATCACATCAGCACAGCTGCCAACTCTACCATCAATGGCTGCCTGGATAACCTCTACGAATCCCCCAATTACAAACACAAGAAGACAAACCTGAACGCCCCACAACCAAGTCTGTTTCCCATTCTTTTTGCCTGCAAGAAACCAAACAAAAAGCATGAAAAAAAGGATATGACCAAGATTCCAGAAAGCCATGTATGAACGTGAAGCTCCATAGGAAGGCCCACCAAAAAAGAAAAAGGGAAAGAGCGCAAGTAATCCGAGTAAAGACACTGGCACTCTTTTATGCAGTAAACTAATTTTCACTTGAGTTCACATTTTGGTGTTCGATTAAGTACATTTAACAACAAGATCAATTAATAGAAATTGTCCGAAATGGTCTAGCCTCAAAGAGCAGGTTCAGGTACTATATAAGCCAATATGTTCCGGTTTTCCCGGTAACTGTTAACCGTAAACTATAAACCGTAAACGAAGTCCCATGCTTCTCACCATTGATATCGGCAACACCCATACCGTCCTTGGCCTTTTCAGCGCTGCAGACCTGCGCCAACACTGGCGGATCAAAACAGACCGCCATGCCACCCATGATGAACTGGCCACTATGTTCAACGGGCTTCTCGCCCTGCGCGACCTAGATTTTACCACTATTAAGGGGGCTATTATGGGCTCTGTGGTGCCGACCCTGAAGGCAGCCTGGCAAAATTTTTGTCAGCAGTACCTAGCGGTCACCGCCATGGTTGTGGGCGACCCCAATATTAATGCCGGCATAGGTGTGCGTGTATCCTCACCCCATGAGGTGGGTGCAGACAGAATTATTAACTCGGTGGCTGGATTCCGCCGTTATAAGCAAGCCCTGATCATCGTCGACTTTGGCACTGCCATTACCTTTGACTGTGTCTCGACAGAGGGTGACTATATTGGTGGTGCCATTGCTCCAGGCCTAGGCATCTCCTTGGAGGCATTAAGCCGTCAAACCGCGAAACTGCCAAAAATAGACATCACCAAAAAACCAGCAACAGCCATAGGCATCACCACTGAAGATGCTATTCGCTCCGGCATCCTTTTTGGCTATGGTGGCATGGTGGAAGGACTAGCCCAGCGACTAGCAGCAGAATTTTCAGCCCCACCTCCCCTCACCATTGCCACGGGCGGTATGGCAACACTCATTGCCCCCTATGCCCCAGTCATTAAACATGTCAAACCAACCCTTACCCTCGATGGTCTGCGAATAATTTATGACCTCAACCGCTAAACCACCCATCTTACCCCCGGCTCTCCATGCTGGAGATACCATTGGCCTAGCCCCACTAGCCGGCCCCTGGCAAGAAGAACCCTTCCATCAGGGCATAGCTGTTTTACGCGATTTTGGCTTTAAAATCAAAATATTACAGCATAATCCAGCTGATGTTTCTTTCCTTGCCGCCAATGACCAGGATCGCGCTGATATCTTTCTAGAACTCTATAAAGACCCAGAGGTAACGGCCATAGTAGCCTGCCGAGGAGGCTATGGCACCATGCGCCTACTCCCCTTGCTCGACTTTGGCCTTTTCCGCGAGATTCCCAAAACTATCATCGGCTTTAGCGATATCAGCGCTTTACTCAATGTCATTACTGCTCAGAGTGGTCTCATCACCTTCCATGGCCCTAATCTGACCACCCTGGCACATTCCGACAAAGCCACCAGAGCAGGATTTCATCATCTCCTCACAGGTAAAACCAGCTCGCCTCTGACACCACGCAACATGGAGATCATCAATGCCGGCAAGGCCCACGGACAGTTAGTTGGCGGCAACCTCACAACCCTGACCCACCTTCTGGCCACCCCCTATGAACAAGACTGGTCAAATAAAATTATTTTCCTGGAAGATGTAGGTGAACCATCCTATCGTATCGACCGCCTGCTCAGCCAACTTTCCCTTGCTGGTCATTTTGACACTATTACAGGCCTCATCCTGGGACAATTCACCAACTGCGGCAATATAGATTTTATTTGGCAACGCATTCAAGAACTTGTGCCACCCACCATTCCTATCTGGGCCAACCTTTCTGTAGGTCATGAAACTACTAATCATTGGCTCCCCATCGGTCTTAGAGTTCAGATGGATTCACAACTCGGTGAATTAAATCTGTCAGCCCCTTTTCATAGCTAACAAAACACCCACCTCCTTCCCTGGCCTTGCCGCAAAAACAAAAAAGGTACAGAGAAAAACCTCTCTGTACCTTTTGGATAACATACCTTCATGAGCCGATAACGTACTAAGCCATTGTTCAACTCAGAGGAATTTTAAGTTCTTCACTCTCATTTAAACAACGAACCAACCTCCTTACGGAACTCATCCTCCAAAGCAGCATCCCCAATCTCCTTAATGAGTAAACCAAGGAGCTCATTAAAACGATTTTTGGCTGGCGCACCACCCTCGACCCATTTTTCTACACAATCTCGGACAACCATGCCTCCCACTGGTCCAATTGCCCGTGACATTGCATCCTCCATCTTACGAGCAATAGCAGCAAAAGGCCCCTCATTTAACAATTTGTCCACATCTACTGATGCTGGAGGCCCAGCAGAAGCTTGCGCAGGGGCAACGGGAGCAGAAGGTGTTGGAGGAGGTACTGGGGGGGCAGCGACTGGTGCTGGCTTGGATGCTGCCGGAGGAGCAGGTGCAACAGGTCGATCTTTGCCAACAACAACAACTGCGGCCCTTAATTCAGCCAGCAGCATACTGGTCGTCATATTCACCAAGGGCATACTTACTGTGGGTTCACAAATAGTGACCAAAAAAGCTACATCATCAATTTTTTTCAACAACAACAACGACTCATCATTTTTCAATTCAAAACTGGTAAAACGCTGCTGTAAGGCAACTCGATTAGAAAAAAACACCTGGGCAAACTGTCCCATACGAACCAGTGCCGGTTCACGGAATGATGGCGGCACGTCACTGACAACAATGCCTGTCTGCTCTGTATAGACAAAAACTCCAAGGACTCCCTGGAGCATCTTTATTTCCTGTAACAAATCGTTCATGAATATCCCTTAACTAACCCACTAAAGAGGGGGAAACACATTAGACATTTTAGGATAAGTGCCTTAACGGTTGATACAACCACCTTATCCAAAATCATTTTCTAAAGTCTAATATTTGTATGATAGCGTTTCTAGAGCAAGGCACTAAAATTACAACTAAAGCTTAACTCTCCGAACAATAGGACGCAGGCTGTCGGTGATAGTTGCAGCTGCGGCGTCATTAGTCACTTCAAGGCCCACAACAACCATCGTCCCTGGGACAATGAGAACCTTCTCACCGGTGTCTTTATTCAAAATCATGCTCCGTGGCTCAGAAAAGCCAAGATCATTATTGAGATTGACCGCCTCCATCAACACAAAAGCTATAAAGGGGCTGAGAATACTGCCGCTGGACTCCTCTGCCAAGACAGTACCATCTTTCTGCTGCACGACTAACCGTATAACCCCATCAAGGGTATGAATGGCATCGAAAAGAGGCTCAAGGGCAGGGGGCACACCAGCATCAGGTTGAGACTGCAAGGAAGCAGGATCAATTTCCTGAGCACCTGCTGGTAAATCCGCAGGTTTAGTGATGGTAACAGGATCAACCTCACGAACCACTGCGCCTTCAGGGACAAGGGACTCAGTAAAGTCAAGTCCATCAATCTTTTCTTCAGCTGCGGCGATATCATTAGCCGAGTCCTGCGCATTGTCATCTTTCTCTAGTTCTTCTTTCTCACCACCAGCTGCAATCTCAGCCCGCTCATCCTTGAGCCGGGCAGATTCAATTAGAATATAACCAAGGGGCGCCTCAATGACCTTTTCCCGCTGCCGGCAGAGATGTTGAATCTCAATTTCAACTGGATCCCAGGTACCAATCTCCAAGGCAGCATCTTGATCAGTCAAGGTATCGGTAAAGGCGTTAAGCAACTCACCATCCCTAAAAAACACTGTACCCACTTTAGACCCGGAACTGACATTAAGGGTACACGTTTTATTATCAAGGCTGAGAAGTTGCATGAATGAGGCCAAAGAGACACCAGTAATCCGTCCTTTTTCAGCAGCTGCCAGCCCCTCATTTACCTTATCGATGAGTAAATCAAAATCTATAGGCTTTTCAATATATTGAAAGGCCCCCATGGTCTCAAGCTTCTCTTCAATTGCAGAGGAACCAAAGGCTGTCATGACAATAACCGGCACATCAGGATTACTGACACTCATTTTAGCCAGCAACTCCAGGCCATCCATTTCAGGCATCTTGATATCGGTAATAACGAGATCAATACCCCCCTTACCTAAAACAGCCATGGCCTCTTTGCCATTGCCAGCTGAAGAAATGACAAAGGTGTCATTAAAACCACGCAAGCCATCCTCGAGACTCAGTAAAAAATTTGTCTCATCATCAACAATTAAAATCTGCTTCATATAAAACCTGTTAGTTCTATCTTCTTTATAACAAAAGACGATATTTAATCAGCATTATGGATAAAAAATAATTGGGAAAGTTTATTGTTCGCTACCCATGGAAGGATAGGAAAGTCACAATACCTAGTTTACCTTGCTAAATCAATGCAAAAACAGCGTTACTTTGCACAAACAGCCCTGATTTGGCGCAGGTCTGTATCACCCTGTAGAACCTTAACAATGCCATCCTCCAGCAGGGTGGTCATGCCCTCCGCAATAGCAGCCTCTTTGATCTTACCCACGGGAGCTCCGCTGGAGATGAGAAGCTGCAGCTCTTCATTATTGGTTAATAACTCATGGACAGCGATACGCCCCTTGGAACCACTCTGCTGGCATTTCCCACACCCTTTGGCGCGAAAAATATCTTTATCCAGCATTTCATCTGTAAGAGGGTGGATGGGGTGTTCACCATAGAGAGATTTGAACAACTCAAGCTCCTTTGCATCTGGACGATATTTTTCCTTACAGTTTGGACAAAGACGACGGGCCAGGCGTTGGGCCAAAACACAGAGCAAAGAATCCGCAAAATTAAAGGGATCAATACCCATACCAAGAAGCCGAGTAACCGTTTCTGGCGCAGAATTCGTATGCAGGGTTGAAAAAACAAGATGACCGGTCAGGGAGCATTCCACGACAATTTCAGCCGTTTCTTCGTCACGTGTCTCTCCAACCATAATAACATCGGGATCAGCACGGAGAAAAGCCCTCAAAACCCGGGCAAAATTCAGATCAATCTTAGGAAGCACCTGCACTTGGCGCAGGCCATCCTGAACAATCTCCACCGGATCTTCAGCAGTCCAGATCTTTCGTTCTGGCGTATTAATAGTGGCAAGGGCAGCATGCAAGGTGGTAGTTTTACCAGAACCTGTAGGCCCAACAACTAAAACAAGACCATAGGGAGTGGCGAGACTCTCTTTAAACTTTTTTAAATTATGATCAAGCAGACCCATCTTCTCAAGGGGCATGGCGCCACTGGCTGCCAGAATACGCATGACCACGTCTTCATTGCCACCTACCGTGGGCAGGGTAGCAACCCTGAGCTCGATAATCTTACCAGCCCTGGTCTTAAATTTGATCTTGCCATCCTGGGGCATACGACGCTCTGAAATATCCAGTTTGGCAATAATCTTGATCCGAGAAACAATGGCTCGTTTAAATTGAGCAGGAATAGTCTTATAATGAGCACAGTCACCATCAACACGTAAACGGATAAGCACACCACGCTTACCTGGCATACTCTCCACGTGGATATCTGAGGCATCACGAGAATAGGCATCTTCGATGATCTTGTTGACCATCTGCACCACCACCCCTTCTGCCACCCCCGCTGTATCTTCCTCAACCTCATCGTCAACCTCTTCAACAAGTTCCAACTGTTCGAAGAGATCGTCATCAATGGCTGGCTGATTGGAGGCGGGAACATTCTTGCCAAAATAATGATCAATAACATTATCGATATCACCCTTAAGGGCAACAGTCAGATCCATAGTCATCTCATTAAGAGAAGAACGGACATTATCGGCTCGACTACGATCTCCTGGGTTGTCAATAGCCAACACCAGGTTTGAATTTTCATCGTACACAGGCACACAACGATTGGTACGAAAAAATTTCTCAGTGATCCCCTGTACACATTGCGGCGAGGCACCTATGCTCCCTTCTTCAAAAGAATAATAGGGGCATTCATAATAAGCAGCCAAAGATCGACAAAGCTCATCCTTATCAATGGAAAACTGGTCAAGTAGTACCTCTTCAATGGACTTACTCTGTAACTGAGCAGTCTTTCGTGCCTGTTCAAGATCAGCGGCAACCAGATATCCACCAGAGATAAGCCCCAAGAAACGTCCCGATTTCTCTGCGTCATCTTTAAGTCGATCAAGCCTTTTCTGAAAGTCCTGAAAGGTCCCGTCTATATCGCAGCCAGCCTCCAAGGCCTTGATAGATTCCTTCATGGAACCTGTTTGCTCGTGGGTAACTGCCAAACGGTCAAGGATATCCAACCGAACCCCACTCTCCAGCTTGTTATCAGTTAATGCCTTTTCAAAATATTCAATGGCATTGTAGGGCTTTTCCAGGCGATTAAAGCATTGTCCCAGTCGAAAATGAACAAGCCCAGCAGAAATATCAGGGTTTTCCTGTAACTTGGTGAGTTCATCAATAGCCTCACGATAAAAGCCCGCATCCATCAGGCCATCGACATTTTCCAGATCATGGCTGGCACTGGCACTTTGCTGCGGCGGAACAATGTGGGAGCTTTCACCTTCTCCAGCCAATTGACGTAATCGTACATTGATCTGCTCAATAAGCGGCCCATGCTTATCTTCCTCAAGCTTAGTGAGGAGATCTTCGTAAATCGACTTAGCTTCACCGTCAAGACCATGGGTCTTATAGAGCTCAGCCTCGGCAAGTCTGTCTTCAAAGTATTGTTTAATATCTGCCATCGCTTGTTAGCACATTGTCATATTCTTTTGTGTAATGTATAGCAAAAAAAATGGTGACACCCATTGCAGAGGTCACCATTGGCGTTCTACTGCCGTGCATATCTTTGCCTAGGGATACTCAAACCCATAAAACGGCGTCTTATAATCTGGTAATATCAACCACAGGAATTGGTTCCCCAAACTCTGTGGTTAATTCTCCAGCAAAAACGGAATCATTTATTACAGCAGCTTTCCACGAAAATTGCTCGCCGACATTGAGGTTATCAAGCTCGGAATCCATGAGCACTACGCCCCCCCGTGCCCCTTGAAACAGAACAACCACAGCCTTCCCTACTTTACCGGAACCGGAAAGGGGCAGATCAAGAATAGGAAACTCCATAGAGACGAGATCCTTATTTGATTTAGCTGATAATTCACCACGGAATCGAGCCTTCAGACCGGACCATGGCCACGACTTTAATTTTTTCAACGGAAAGGCATGTAACTTAGCAAGGCCACCGCCACCCCACCAAGAGCAATACCCCTCAAAATTAATCTGCTCAGGGATAAAGGCTACCCGTTCACCTTGCCAATTTCCTGTCACCAACACAGGCCACGGACAGGTGGCAACCTTAGGCTTGGCCATGGCCGGAGCCTTAGCAGGTGGTGGTGGTGGAGAATAATCACCGTTAAGAACATTAACCAAATAGCTGCGCTGATCTGTCAAGCCACTACGGATTTCAAAATGAATGGCATACAATTTCTGCTGGCCAGTCATCTCAGAAAACAGTTTTTCAATGGGAGCGATACGACGAGCACAATGATCTAAAACCTGCAAATGAAACTGCATGATGTCCTGACATTGAGTAGCAATATCAATTGACACGTGCACGGGATTATTAACAGGAATCACATGACTGAATTTACCACGGAGCATCTCCTGCAGACATATCTTCTGTTCTGCTACTTGCTCTTTGACACCCTTAATAATGACAAAAAGCTTCGCCATACTCGGGGCCTTACCAAAAAATTGTTCTACAGGGGCCAGACGCTGAATAAGCAGACGATCTATCCGAGCAAGATGCACCTTAAGAGCTGCGTCAAACTCCTCAGGCAAGGAGATATTAACAATATCTGCAGCACCACTACTATCCTTTGATGGAGCAGCAGTCCCGCCAGGGATAACAGCAACCAAAGCATTTTGGGCCTGATCTAACTGTGTGCGTGCCTCAGCATCATAAGGCTGACCCTGCTGAGCTGCATTTTGAATAGCAGATAGACCTGTTTTCAAGGCCAGAGGACCTGATGTAGGTACAGATTCAGGCGCATCATTCATGGCTGAAAGAAGCTGGTGCATAAGAAAGACAACACCGCCTTCACTGGCCAAGGCACCTAAATCATATTCACGTACCACCTTATCCAGGAGATCGCGCATATTACCGACATTAGTGCGAGAGACCTCCCAGTCAAGAGTCATAAGAGCCTGATCAAGCTCCTGCAGAAGAGGCCCTAAAACAGCACGATTAGGTGCGGGCGTCTCTCCCTGTACGGGTTCCTCCCCAGCAGAAGGAGCAGCATCAGAATCATTAGCAGTAGAACCTCCTCCCAAGTCGCGAACTTCGTTAGTCGCCGGGTCGATCTCAATTTTCCGGACCGGATTAAAAAGGTCATCCACCGCATCGGAAATCTTCAGACTAAATTCTTCTTCATTATCTAGTTCATCCTGACCCATTACCACATACTCCTCGTATACATGATCACGCCATCTTTTTTGCAATTTTGGCCAAGGTTTCCCCTAAGCTCCACACTTATCTGCCCCGGAAAAGGGGGGGTATCCATTAAGAACACCCCCTAAGTCTCTTTTCTCAGACAATCGCCTAGCGATTGAAAAGATGCCTTTTTGCTACATAATTTACTGTTAATTTACTAATTTCTTTCAGCGTTTCAAAAACGCCATCCCCTTTTGTGGCAATGGCCTCATAGGCCGGCACCTGATACTTTTGATTAAGATCCTGCTCTAATTCTTCTACGCTAAGGGTGGGTACTGGAGTATCCACAAGATCGCGCTTATTATACTGAAGAACCAGGGGCATATCGGCAAGATCGAGACCATGTTCGCCCACATTACGCTCAAGATCATTTAAACTTTCAATATTACGTTCTTGGCGAACCTTTAACGGGTCAGCCACAAACACCAGTCCATCAACACCTTTTAGAACCAGCTTACGAGTGGCTTCATACATAACCTGTCCAGGCACCGTATAAAGCTGAATACGGATATCAAATCCGCTGATTTTGCCAAGATTCAAAGGGAGCAGATCAAAAAATAGAGTTCGATCACCCTTAGTGTCAATGGTCAGCATCTTACCACGATCACTGTCACTCATGGCATTATAGATGTAGAGCAGATTCGTAGTCTTTCCGCAGCGCCCTGCCCCATAATAAACAATCTTACAATGTACTTCTTTTTTTCCCAGATCAATTAGGGCCATAAACTATCCTTCAAAAATCGTTTTAATTGCAGCAGCCAGCTCTTCCACACGAACACGAACAAGGCCAAGGGAAACATCATCTCCAAAAATACTGATCAAAATCAGTTCAGTGCCAATACGGGCAAAATGAATATTGGCCTTCTCTCCCTTATGATAGAGCAGAGAAAAATCATTTTCACCAATCAGCTTGGCGATCTGTGATGTTGCGCCAAAATTTGCTGCTGTTAGAGCGGCCAGGGAAATGGCATCAAGACCATCTGTATCCTTACCGCAGTGGGCTAGAATATTACCAGCCCCATCAATAACTAAGGCAGTCTGGACATTGTCCTTGATCAATTTATCCTCGATCATTGCCTTTACTTTTTGCACAGTCTCAGCCCTGAGTACCAAATCTCGCACGTACTATCCTCCTGGATACCTTGCCTAAACCGCTTTATACTGCATCAATTTTCGTTAAAAATCGCACTCAACAGACTGCTGAAACTGATACACGGGAAACGTTGGAGACAGGACCCTCTAAAAATCCATTAAAACAATAAAATAAGACACATTAATCTGAAATAGCATAAATGCCCAGTCAGAAAATGAGAATATACTATGTTTTACATGGAAACATTGTCAAGCAATGATACTTTCTCTACACAAAAAAACATATTCTCGAATGAAAACAATCGAACTATAACACATATTTGGATACCAATTAATAGGAGCCATGTCAACTGCTCCAAAACCATCCCCGCTCCTTGATGGCTCATATCAAACAAAAAAGGTGCCTAAATCAGCCGTTACAAGTATGACACTATCCTGCCCAATGTATACATACCTATTCATGAGACTCATCACCATGTACACTCCAATAATTGCCAGCTTAGGGTTCATCCTTTCACCAGACAGGACACAGACCCTGCTCGTTCACCGGGTTAGCAGGAACGATGACCACCACCTGGGAAAATTCAACGGACTCGGTGGTAAAATGAAACCTGACGAATCAGTGCTTGATTGTCTGCATCGAGAAATCCTTGAAGAATCCGGCATTACCTGCCTCAGCAGCCGCCTACGGGGCACCATAAACTGGCCAGAGTTTGGCCCCCATGGTGAGAACTGGCTCGGTTTCATCTTCACTGTTGACTCTTTTTCCGGCTCACCTCAGAGCCATAACGAAGAAGGCACCTTGGCCTGGCACCCACTACAGCAGCTGACCACGCTACCCATGTGGCCAGGTGATCGACATTTCCTCCCCCTGGTTTTTGATGATGACCCGCGACCCTTCCACGGCTATATGCCATATAAAAACGGCCACCCCCAGCAGTGGGAATATAGCCGTTGACTCAAAAGCTCCTCCGTAATTTCACTAGAATTACACTGCATTACACCATTCTTTTTAGAATTGTTATTAAATGATCCTTGACGAGTAGTCGGGATCACACTAATAAAATATGGAAATCATAATTTTCCATACCTCTCATACGTATTTCTAATCTATTGTTCCCATGACGACAAACACACCATCAACTCTAACAAAACTCTTAGAACAGAGTTGTGCCGCATACGCTGACCGCCCAGCCCTGGGCATGGCTCTCTCAGTACCGATTACCTACCAAGAACTCTATATACAGGTAACCTCATTAGCTGCCCTGCTCAGAAAAAAAGGTATTAAAAAACAAGACAGAGTAGCCATCCTGGCTGAGAACTCCCCACAGTGGGGGATGTGTTATTTTGCCATCCAATTTTGCGGAGCAGTGGCTGTCCCCATTCTGCCAGACTTTCCCGGCAATGATGTTCGCCACATCCTTACCGAGACCAAGGCCAAGGTTCTCTTTACCACTGAACGCCAACTGGAAAAAATCTACGAACTCCAACGCAGTCAGTTGACAACCATCTATAGTCTCGACGATTGCCAGGATCAAGACTGTCCGATCACCCTCCATACATTTTCAGACCTGCTAGCTGAAGCACAAGAGATACCTGAGAATAAACGCAACAAAGCCCTTGTTCAACGAGTGCCAAAGGATCTCGCCTCTATTATCTACACATCAGGCACGTCAGGGCACTCTAAAGCAGTGATGATCAGTCATAAAAATCTCTGTGCCAACACCGCTTCAGCTACGACACTTATACCAGTCATCAAAAAGGAATGGACATTTCTTTCCATCCTGCCCATGAGCCATACTTACGAGTTCACCATTGGCTTTTTACTACCACTCCATAATGGCTGCCGAATTGCCTATGCAGGCAAACCACCAACACCATCCTTCCTGCAAAGAATTTGCAAAAAAGAGCAGCCCCATGTCATGTGTGTGGTGCCCATGATTATGGAGAAAATCTATAAAAAACGGGTGTTGGCTGCCTTAACAGAAAAGAAACTGCTGAAAAATCTTTGCCGTCTGGGCTTTGTTCGCAAAAAGATTATGGCCAAGATTGGTAGCAAACTGATTGATTTTTTTGGTGGTCGCCTGCAACTTTTAGCCATTGGCGGTGCTGCCTTAAATAGGGAAACAGAACAATTCCTGCGCGAGGCAAAGCTTCCCTATGTGGTTGGCTATGGACTCACTGAATCTTCGCCCCTGGTTGCTGCCGGCCCTCTCTTTTCCCCTGATATCCCCATTGGCTCCACCGGGCGCCAGATTCCAGGGGTGAAAATCCGTATTGATAACCCAGACCCCATCACCGGCATTGGTGAAATCCTAGCCCAAGGGGATAATATAATGGATGGCTATTTCCAGGATAAGGAGTCCACGGAAGACACCTTAACTGCTGATGGCTGGCTGTCCACTGGAGACCTGGGACTCCTTGATAGTAATGATTTTTTGCATATCATGGGACGATCCAAGAGTGTCATTGTCCTCTCCAGTGGTGAAAATGTCTACCCTGAGGGCATTGAAGATAAAATCAATAGTTACGAATGTGTGGCAGATAGCTTGGTGGTGGAAAATCACAATAAACTGGAAGCACGGTTGTACCTGGAACAAGATGTCATTGACCGGGATGCAAGTGCTAAAAACCATGCAGACCGCCAGGCCTTTATTGCCAAAATGTTAAAAACCATGCAACAAGCCATCAACCAGCAATTACCTGCCTATGCCAAACTATCCCGCTTTGTGGAACAGGAAGATCCCTTTACCAAGACAGCCACCCACAAAATTAAACGCTACCTATATACCAATCTAAATTAATAATTTTCATCCTTTACGAGAGAGAGAATCATGAAGAAAAAAATCGCTATGCTGGCTCTGACCGGTATCTTTGCTGCTGGTTCAGCACTTGCCTCTGGCTACCGTATCCCTGAACAATCTATTAATTCCGT
>JAOZSN010000081.1 GCA_029939635.1 Deltaproteobacteria bacterium | reverse complement strand
GCTCAAGGGTCAGAGTCGCAGGAGATTTCGAACCGGCAAGAGCATGTTCAACGGTGGTAATGGACAGCAAAAACAAGACAAACATCAGCACGGAAAACCGAGAGTGAAGCAAGGATACTTTTCTCATAACAACTCCAACAGGGGAATGAATGATAGAAACAAAAGCGTATATATAGGATTACAAAGGTTGAGCACTTTACTCTGAAAAAGTTCTCTACGCAAAGAAGTTTTATCTGCCCATGACAGATGGCCTCAAACGCATAGTTTAACGATAACGAAAAATGAAATTGGGAATACCAGGGGAGATGATGGTGAAGGGGTATCTAAAAAAGCTACTACTCCATACCTATATCACGGTGACTTAAACGCAACTGCACAGGCTGATCCTGCAACCAAACGGCCAGCTCTTCTGCCACAGCCACTGAGCGATGCTTACCGCCAGTACAACCAATGGCAATGGTGAGCGACATTTTACCACCCTGCAGATAGTGGGGAATCAGAAAACTCAACATTGGGGTGAGCAAGGCAAAAAAGCTGCTCCCGGCAGCAGTATCCAAAACATAGGTAGCCACCTCAGCATCCTTCCCAGTGCATGCCCGTAAATGTTCAACAAAATATGGGTTTGGCAAAAAGCGCACATCAAAAACCAAATCTGCCTCGGCTGGCACGCCCCGCTTAAAACCAAAAGAGAGTACCCGCACCGGCAGCTGGGGAACATGATCCTCACCGCCAAAGCGAGAGAGCAGCAGGGCACGCAACTCGGTGGGTGTCAAGCTGGAGGTATCAATAACCACATCAGCGGCATCCCGAACCTCCTTGGTATGACTCAGCTCTAAACGAATACCATCAACAGCATCCCCACCGACTGTAGCCAAGGGATGAATACGGCGCATCTGACTAAAACGACGGAGCAGCACCTCCTCATCAGCCGCAAGATAGAGCAGAGAAAAGCTATGCTCCAGCTCAGCAAACAACGCCATAAAGGCCGCCCATTGTTGAAAAAAGTCAAATGACCGGCCATCCACAGCCAGGGCCAGACGTTCCATACCCTTTTTATTGGCCTGTAGTTGCTTAGCCAACTCTTCACCGAGACAGATAGGTAGATTGTCTATACAAAAAAAGCCCATATCCTCAAAGGTATTGAGGGCTATGGACTTGCCGGCACCGGAGAGACCGGTAACCACAACCAGTTGCTTTTCTAATGTACTCATTTTAATTTTGGTTTTTTACGATATTTGGAGGAAAGAATACCGAGCTGCTCACGATATTTAGCCACAGTGCGACGGGCCAGTTTAATATCATCATCTGCAAATACCTGAGCAATGGCCTTATCCGACAGTGGCTTATCAGGGTTTTCTTCACCTATAAGGAGGCGAATACGCTGTTTAATACTCTCTGAGGAAAGGGCATCTCCACCATCCTTACGAGAAATGGAAGAGGTAAAAAAATATTTCAGCTCAAAGGTACCCTGGGGAGTATGAACATACTTATTACTGGTCACCCGACTGATGGTGGACTCATGCATGCTGATATCATCAGCCACATCTCGCAGCACCAAGGGTTTCAGCTTACTGACACCCTCTTCAAAAAAATCATACTGGAATTTCAGAATCGATTCCATTACCCGATAAATCGTCCGTTGCCGCTGCTGAATGGATTTGATCAACCAGGCCGCTGAACGAATCTTGTCCTGAATGTACTCCTTGGTCTTGGCTGAACCAGACTCCTTATTTTTAAGAATCTGCCGATAATAGGCGTTAATCTTCAACTTAGGCAGGCCATCATCATTGAGAAGGATAACGTATTCACCATCCTCCTTCTGCAGGTAAACATCCGGCGTTATATAATGGGGCTCTTCCGTGGCATAAGCCCAACCAGGATGAGGATCAAGACCAACGATAACCTGCACGGCCCCCACCACCTCAGAGACGCCATGGCGTGTCTTTTTGGCAATAGCAATAAAATTTTTTGTTTCAAGGAGAGGGAGATAATCACGAATAATAATGGCTGGCAATGCCTTGCCAAGGCCCAGACGACCCAACTGCAGAAGCAGACATTCCTGCACATTGTGGGCTCCAACACCTGCCGGGTCAAGGGACTGAATCTCATCCACCACACCACGAATCAGATCAATATCACAGCCAGTGTCCTCGGCAAGCTCCTCGTCAGTGGCCTCAATAAATCCTTCCCGATTCATATTACCAAAGACATGAAAGGCGACCTCTTCCTCTTCTTCTCCCAAATCAGAATAGGAAAGCTGCCCTTGCAGATGACTGATTAAATTTGGTTTTTCAGTAAGAATATCAAGCCGAGAAGGGGCATCTTCTGAGTCATTACGCGGAGAATAAGAAGAGATAGGCTCATACTCGTTGGCATAATCCTCCCAATTAATCTCAGAGATGGAAGAGTCATCCAACTTTACATCAGTTGTGTGATCAGCAGCAACATCAGGCGCAGCTTGATCCGGCGCTGGTGCTGCAGGAGGAGCCTCAGCAATGGTCAGGACAGGTGTCTCATCCTCCAGGACAGGATTCTGCTCTACCTCCTGGGCAATGGTATCCACCAGCTCAAGACGTGAGAGCTGTAACAGCTTAATAGCCTGCTGGAGCTGAGGCGTCATCACCAGCTGCTGACTTAATTTAAGTTGCTGTCTCAGTTCAAGCATAGTTTTTCACATTGAGAAATCTTGACCAAGATATAAGGTCCGAACCTGTTCATTAGCTATTATTTCCTCTGGAGTGCCGCTGGTCAAGATTTTTCCTTGATTGACGATATAGGCAAAATCACACACCGCTAAAGTCTCCCGGACATTATGATCAGAGATCAACACTCCAAGCCCTTTATTCTTCAATTCCTTGATAATCTGCTGCAAATCAGCAACAGAAAGAGGATCTATACCAGCAAAAGGCTCATCAAGAAGTATGAACTGCGGGTTAGTGGACAAGGCACGCATGATCTCCACCCGCCGCCGTTCCCCGCCGGAAAGGCCATGACCAATATTCTTGGCCAGATAGCTGATTTTCAGCTCCTCCATCAAAGCCTCGGTGCGTTGGGTGATTTCCTTTTTCGAAATCCCCAACGGCTCCAAAATAATCCGCACATTTTCTTCAACCGTCAGTTTTTTAAAGACAGAGGGATCCTGAGCCAGATACGAGATACCAAGCAAGGCCCTTTTATGAATGGGCAACTTGGTAATCTCCTTACCATCAAGCAATACTTGACCTGCAATGGGCTGGATAAAACCAGCAATGGTATAAAAGGAGGTGGTCTTACCTGCCCCATTGGGCCCGAGCATGCCGATAATAGAACCAGTCTCTACCCGCAGACTAACACCATCCACCACCCGCCGCCCACCATATTCCTTCACAACACCCTGAACCTCTAAAACTGCCATACCACCCCTGCTCTCACCTTAAAAACATTTTCTGCCAGGATTTTTTTATTTTCACCATCCACCTGCTGAAAACGTCTTACTTTTTTTCGATACCGATGGCAGGATTCTTATCCTTACCACCTGCAGCCTTGGATGTTGAAGGGTAAAAATAGCCCACAACCCGTTCACCAGAACTTATGTCTGGCACTATCTCAGTGGTACCGAGATCCATATTCATCTTAATAATATGCCCAGTTACCATATTATTTTCCTGCAAAATTTTAGCATGCCCGGTCAGAACAACCTCACTGCTACGAGCCATATACTCAGCCTCATCACCGGTTGCCACTAAGCCTTGACGAATAATCTCCACCTTACCTGTGATAATAATTCGATCAATCTGACTGACCCCACCCACCACAGCCACCTCTTGAGAAGAAGCAGTGTCATCGGTATCGTTATAATATACGGTCATCTCCTCGCCATGGATAAGGATCTCACCCTGTTTGGCTTGAACCTGGCCAGAGAAAACCACCGCTTTATCCTGCTGGCGAGAGACCATACGATCCGCCTCAATATGGATCGGTTCCTGGGGTCGCTTCTGCTGCTCAACCGCCCACACCTGATTAGCTGACAACAAAAGCGCCATAAACATAAAACAACCAACACGAACGATATGGTAACGCTGCATACAAATCATAAAAGTCTTCAACCCCTATACCTAAAAAAGATTATCCTCATACTTAGATTAAAGAGTGGCAGCAAAATTGCAAGACAAATCACCCTGAACCGCCAAAAAGGCGGCCTATCACTTTTTTTTCGCCTCTCAAACGAGAAAAACTCGATACTGGTTTACTTCTCTGACCCACACGGGTATACCTTCAGGTTTACCAAAAATAGATAAAGGATATACTACTTCCCAATGACGACAGGTACGGAAACCGCAGAGATACTTATTGAGTCTCTGCCCTACATCAAAGAATTTTACGGCAAAACCGTGGTCATCAAATATGGTGGCCATGCCATGGTGGATGAAGAGCTCAAAAAAAACTTTGCTCTGGATATCCTGCTGATGAAATATATCGGTATCAACCCGGTTATTGTTCATGGTGGCGGCCCGCAGATAAATAAATTCCTGAAAAAAATGAATATAAAATCCGATTATATTCAAGGAATGCGGGTCACTGACGGTGAAACTATGGATGTGGTGGAAATGGTGTTGGTGGGCAAGGTCAACAAAGAAATTGTCGGCCTCATCAATTTTCACGGCGGGCGGGCCATTGGCCTCTCTGGCCGGGACGGTGATTTGATCCAGGCCAAGAAGATGCAGCTCATGAAATCCTTAGTTGAGAATGCCCCCCCAGAACTCATTGATCTCGGCAGGGTTGGCAAGGTGACCCACGTTAACCCAGAGATTCTCCTCACCCTGGACAGCAAAGATTTTATTCCAGTCATCGCCCCGGTCGGTGTTGGCGAGGATGGCCAATCGTACAATATCAACGCTGACCTGGTGGCTGGTGCTGTTGCCGCAGAATTATCAGCAGAAAAACTTATCCTGCTCACCGATGTGGAAGGCGTCCTTGATAGTGCTAAAGAACTTATATCCACCATGGATATTGCTCAGTCAACCGAACTGATCGATTCAGGCATAGCAGACGGAGGCATGATCCCCAAAATTCAATGTTGTCAAGATGCTATTACTGGCGGAGTAGGCAAGGCCCATATCCTTGATGGCCGCATTTCCCATGCCTTACTTCTGGAAATATTTACCCGTGAAGGAATTGGTACAGAGATAACACCATGAGCCATTTAATTGATGTCAGCAACGACCTCTTCATAAATACCTACAGCCGTTTCCCTGCCATTATGGTTGAGGGCAAAGGCTGTCGACTCAAAGATACCGAGGGCAAGGAATATCTCGATTTTGTCGCCGGCATTGCAGTCTGCAGCCTGGGTCATTGCCACCCAGTGGTTACTGAGGCGATCTGCCGTCAAGTCGCTAACCTGGTCCATGTTTCTAATCTTTACCACACCATGCCACAGATGGAATTAGCCGGCATGCTGGTGGATCACTCCTTTGCTGACAAAATATTTCTAGCCAATTCAGGGGCCGAGGCCAACGAGGCTGCCATTAAACTGGCTCGCAAACACGGTGGCGAGACCTGTTATGAAATTATTTCCCTGGAAGGCTCCTTCCATGGCCGCACCCTGGCCACGGTAGCGGCAACCGGCCAGCCAAAATTCCATAAAGGCTTTGAACCCATGCCTGCGGGCTTTATCCATGCCCCCTTTAATGACTTGGAGGCATTGGAAGAACTGGTAACCAACCGCACCTGTGCCATTCTGGTTGAACCCCTGCAGGGTGAAGGTGGTATCCGCCCCCTTGATTTAGAATATATCCAAGGCTTACGCTCACTCTGTGACCAGCATTCCATCCTGCTCATCTTTGATGAAATTCAGGTGGCCATGGGCCGCACAGGCACCCTCTTTGCCTATGAGCAGTACAGAATTCGGCCAGACATTCTTACCACGGCCAAGGCCCTGGGCAATGGTATGCCCATCGGTGCAATGCTTACCACTAATAAGGTCGCAGCCAGCTTCCAACCTGGCGATCATGGTTCCACCTTTGGCGGCAACCCCGTAGCCTGTGCAGCTGCCAATGCTGTCCTAAAAACCCTGATCAGCCCAGGCTTCCTTGATCAGGTTCGGGAACGAGGAGACTATCTCCACAAGCAGCTCAAATCAGTCACTGACCAGTATTCCCGTCTGGCCGATGGTGTGCGAGGTCGTGGTCTTATCCAGGGGATTGTCCTCTCTGAGGTATCCATTCCCCTTGCCTCCAAGATCGTTAACAACCTTTTTGAGATGGGCATACTAGTCACCCTGGCAGGCAACGGTACTGTTATCCGTTGCACCCCACCCCTGACAGTAAGCACTGGTGAAATTGATGCCTTATCCGCTATTCTTGAGGAAATTTTTTCCAATCTATAGTACCTGCGGTTTACGGTTTACAGTTAACGGTTAACAGTAATTTGTAGGCACACAAAATGATGTGCTCCGTAAACAATTTATATGCGACTTACAGATTTTAAGAGTTTTACCCATGACACAGCATCTCCTTTCCCTTTGGGATTTTGATAAAAACGAGCTCATGGCCTATATCGAAAGGGCTATGATTTTAAAATATGAAGCTAAAGATGGTAGCCGCCACCAGACCCTGACTGGCAAGACCATTGGCATGATTTTCGAGAAGCCATCCACCCGAACCCGTGTCTCCTTTGAGTCAGCCATGTACGGTATGGGCGGTCAGGTTATCTATCTCTCGGGTAAGGACACCCAGTTATCCAGAAATGAACCACTCAAAGACATGGCCCGCGTTATGTCCGGCTATGTAGATGCTCTGGTCGTGCGTACCTTTGGCCAGGAGATCGTTGACGAACTGGCAAAATATGCATCCATCCCGGTAATTAATGCCCTGACAGATCTCTACCATCCCTGCCAGATATTAAGTGACATAATGACTGTGCTGGAACATAAAAAAGTCCCCCTTGCAGACCTGCATATTGCCTGGGTTGGTGATGGTAATAATATGGCCAACACCTGGATCCATGCTGCCAGTCGCATGGGATTCGAGCTGACCCTAGCCTGTCCAGAAGGATATGAACCAGAAAAAACAGTGCTGGATGAGGCGCGGCTCCAGGCAGTTAAACCCATCACCCTGACCACTGACCCCAGAGAGGCCGTGGAAGAAGCTGACATTATTAACTGTGATGTCTGGGCGTCCATGGGCCAAGAGGAAGAGCAGGTTGAACGAGAAAAAATCTTCCAACCCTATCAGGTCAACAGCGACCTACTTAGCGCCGCCAAGGATGGTGCCTTAGTGCTCCACTGCCTCCCTGCCCACCGTGGCGAAGAGATCAGCGACGAGGTTCTCGAAGGTGAACACTGCGTGGCCTGGGATCAAGCAGAAAACAAAATGCATATCCATAAGGCAATCTTAGAAGAACATATTAATGGCTAGAAGTTACCGAAAATCGAGAAGGTAAAGGAAGGATGGCAAAATCTTTATTAAGACACCATCCATCTACTTTATCTTCTCTACATTCTTTACATTCTCTATTTCCAACTTTCACCCCACAGACCCATGACAAAAGACATCAATAAAATTGTACTGGCCTACTCCGGAGGTCTCGACACCTCTGTTATCCTTAGATGGCTCAAAGAAGAGTATAACTGCCCGGTCATCGCCTATGCGGCTAATATTGGCCAAGACGAAGATTGGGAAGCAATAAAGAAAAAGGGTATGGCAACTGGTGCAGAAAAGGTGATCATCTCTGACCTGCAGGAAGAGTTTGTTACTGACTATATCTTCCCTGCCTTTCGCGCCAATGCCATCTATGAAGGCTCCTATCTATTGGGCACCTCCCTGGCTCGGCCACTTATTGCCCAAGAGCAGGTACGCATTGCCCATATTGAAAACGCTAATGCCGTCAGCCATGGTGCCACAGGTAAGGGAAATGACCAGGTGCGCTTTGAACTAGGTTATCTTGGCATTGACCCAAGCCTGACCATCATCGCCCCATGGCGCACCTGGGATCTCAACTCCCGCACCAAACTCGTGGACTATGCAAAAAAATACGGCATCCCCATTCCAACCACCAAGCAAAACCCGTACAGCTCTGATGAGAACCTGCTCCATATCAGCTTTGAGGGAGGTATCCTTGAAGATCCGTGGAATGAGCCGGAAGAGGTCATGTTTAAACTGTCTGTGTCTCCTGAGGATGCGCCAGACAAGGCAACATATATTGAAATAGAATTCCAAAATGGTGATCCAGTGGCCATTGATGGTGAAATAATGTCTGCCTCCAACCTGTTCAGAACCCTAAACAAGCTAGGTGGAGAAAATGGCATTGGCCGCCTGGATATGGTAGAAAACCGCTTCGTTGGTATGAAATCCCGTGGTGTCTACGAGACCCCAGGCGGGACAATCTTACGCACCGCCCATCGTGACCTGGAAACCATCACCCTGGACCGTGAGGTTTTAAAAATCCGCGATTCTCTCATGCCACGCTATGCCGAGTTGATCTATAACGGTTTCTGGTTTTCACCAGAACGAGAGTTGATGCAGGTAACCATGGATGAGGCCCAGAAAACGGTCAACGGCACCGTACGCGTCAAACTCTACAAGGGTAATTGTATCCCTGTGGGTCGCAAATCCAAGGATTCCCTCTACCAGGAAAGCTTTGCCACCTTTGAAGAGGACGAGGTCTACACCCAGTCTGATGCCGAAGGCTTCATCCGCCTCAATGCCCTGCGCATGACCATGAAAGCGCTGAAAAACAGAATGTAAAGAATAATAGAAATAAAGAAATAGAGAAAATAGCGCTTATACTGATTAAGGCTTTTCCGTTACTTCTTTATTTATTTACTTCTCTACTCCTTTAACTTCTTAAAAAACTATGTCTAACGAAACAAAAATGTGGGGTGGCCGCTTCACCCAAAAGACTGCTGCCTCAGTGGAGGCATTCTCTGCCTCCATCCATTATGACTGCCGCCTCTTTCGCCAGGATATTGCTGGATCTATTGCCCATGCCACCATGCTGGCCCGCCAGGAGTTAATCACCGACGAGGAACGTGACCAGATCATCAAGGGCTTAGGTGAGATAGAGGCAGAGATAGAAGATGGCAGCTTTGTCTTCCGGCCAGAGCTGGAAGATATCCATATGAATATCGAAAAACGGCTCTCTGAAAAAATCGGTGCTGCCGGTGCTCGGCTCCATACAGCTCGCAGCCGCAACGACCAGGTCAACCTGGACACCCGTCTCTACCTGCGTGAGGTAAGCCAGGAGATCATTGATCTTATCACCAGCCTGCAGCAAAGCTTTGTCACCTTGGCCCGCACCTATCTTGGCCATGTCATGCCCGGCTATACCCACCTGCAACGGGCCCAACCAGTACTTATATCCCACCACCTTCTGGCCTATGCCGAGATGTTTGGTCGTGACAAAGAACGCCTGGTTGACGGCCTCAAACGTATCAACATCATGCCACTAGGCTCGGCAGCCTTGGCTGGCACAGGCCTACCCATTGACCGGGAGTATGTCGCTGAGCTCCTCGATTTCCCTGTTGTGTCAGCCAACTCCATGGATACCGTGGCAGACCGCGATTTTATCATTGAGTTTTCCTCCAGCTGCGCCCTCATTCAGGTTCATCTCAGTCGTCTCAGTGAAGAGCTTGTCCTGTGGGCCACCGAAGAGTTCAACTTTATTGAGTTACCTGACAGTTTTTGTACTGGCAGCTCCATCATGCCGCAGAAAAAAAACCCTGATATCCCAGAATTAATACGCGGCAAATCTGGTCGAGTGGTGGGTAATCTCATGAGTTTGTTGACCCTGCTTAAGGGGCTGCCCATGACCTACAACCGTGACCTGCAGGAAGATAAAGAACCACTCTTTGACACCATTGATACAGTAAGCCAAAGCCTGGGACTCATGGCAGAACTGATTGCCAAGACCACATTTAATACCGAGCGCTTGGCCACTGCCACCAGTGGCGGCGGCTATATGACTGCCACCGACCTGGCTGATTACCTGGTACGCCAAAATGTCCCCTTTCGCCAGGCCCATTCCATCGTCGGCCAGACCGTAGCTTATTGTATTGAACAGGGCAAAGATCTAACCGACTTGAGCCTTGACGAGTTACAGCAATTTTCTACCGCCATCAACGATAATGTTTTCACCGTTCTCACCGTGGAAGGCTCGGTGAACAGCCGCATCTCCACCGGTGGCACAGGCCTGGCACGGGTTACAACTGCCCTGGCCAAGGCTGAGCAGGTTTTAGGTATCGCCTGATGAATTATGTGCGGTTTTGCCTGTACTCAGCAATCTTCCTGGTCATCCTGTCTGGTTGTGGCCGTAAGACTCCTGCCATCCCTCCAGGGGCTGTTATTCCGCAAAGCATCACCGACCTGAGTTATGCCCTTGATAGTGAAGGCATCAACTTACGCTGGACCTATCCCCACACCTCGGTGGACGGGCTTGCCATCGACAATATCCGCACCTTCCTGGTGGACAAGGCAGAAATTCCCTTTGCCGATTTTTGTTCTGGCTGTCCAGTTTCCTACGATGACACCATTGAGGTAACAGCACGCGGCAAGAAATCAGGCGACACCATCACCCTGCACGACTCAAAGCTCAAAACTGGCCATTATTATGTGTATAGCGTCCGTTCCAACTCTGGCTGGCGCATCATCAGCCAGCAATCAAACCGCAAAACCATCCGTCGAGAGAGTCCCCTTGCTGCCCCTACCGGTGTGACCATTGACACTGGTGACCAGGCCTTAACCATCAGCTGGCAGGCCGTAACCCAGCACCAGGACGGTAGCAACCTTGCCTCCCCCCCCATGTACCAGCTCATGCGGAGCCAGGATGGCCAGTCCTTCCAGCCCATCTCTTCCCCTATCCATGAACAGAGGTATAGGGATGTGGGCTTGCGCAATGAACAGCGTTATCTCTACCAGGTCTATGCCGTACAGGGTGAATCAGGAGAGATCCGTGGTCTGGCCAGTGCAACCATTGAGGATACGCCACTTGACATGGTTGCCCCCCTGCCCCCCCGCCAACTGTCAGTTGTACTGCTGGCCAAGGGAGCATACATTTCCTGGCAGGCCTCACCTGATAGTGATGTGGCAGGATACCGCATCTATCGCCGCCGCGAACATGAAGAACCGCTCCTCCTCGGCAGTACCGAATCAGGTGCCATCTCCTATGCCGACAGCAGCGAATTACAGCCTGGATTGTATTATTACAGTGTCTCCGCCTTTGACCAGGGGAGCCGCCATAATGAATCAGAACGACCTATTGAAAAAAGATTAACGGTACCTTAAAGGCAGGTTTCAAAAGCGAACATTTTTTATTCATTTCCACTATAAAACATTAAAAAATTATGAATCATTTTAATTACCAAGATAACATCTTCCACTGTGAAGATGTGGATATCAGAGAGATTGCGAAGGAAATTGGTACCCCTTTTTACCTCTACAGCAAGGCTACCTTGACTCACCATTTCAAGACCTTTGACCAGGCCTTCAGCGTGCCGCATATCACCTGCTTTGCCACCAAGGCATGCTCCAATATTGCCATACTCAATCTCTTTGCCTCCCTGGGTGGCGGTGCTGACATTGTCTCGGGCGGCGAGCTCTTCCGCGCCCTTAAGGCAGGGATAGATCCTCAAAAAATTGTCTACTCCGGGGTGGGCAAGAGCCGGGATGAACTTCGATTTGGCCTTGAGTCACAAATCCTCATGTTCAATGTTGAGTCGCAGCAGGAGCTCCTTGCCCTGCAGGATGTAGCTGCAGAGATGGGTGTCCAAGCCCCGGTCTCCTTTCGAGTCAACCCTGATGTGGATCCTAAAACCCATGCCTATATTTCCACTGGCCTGGCCAAGAACAAATTTGGCATCCCCATTGGTGATGCCCTTGAGGCATACCAGCAGGCAGCAGCGTTAGCCAATATTACCGTGCAAGGGGTCAGTTGTCATATTGGTAGCCAGCTTACCGATGTCTCTCCCTTTGTTGAGTCCCTGCAAAAGGTTAAGAATTTCATTTCCACCCTGCAGCACACAGGCATTGCCATCAAATATCTTGATCTGGGCGGTGGGTTGGGTATCAATTATGAAGATGAGGAGCCACCAGTACCGGCTCAATATGCTCAGGCCCTGGAGGCAGAACTGAAGGATCTTGACTGCACCTTGATCCTGGAACCAGGAAGGGTTATAGTAGGCAACGCTGGTATTTTGGTCACCAAAGTTCTCTACACCAAGCAGGGCGGTAAAAAATTTACCATTGTCGATGCAGGCATGAATGATCTGGCCCGTCCCAGTCTCTACGGGGCCTATCACGCCATCCTGCCGGTGGAGGATCGTGGTCAAGGCATTGAGACCGGCGATGTAGTCGGCCCAATCTGTGAAACAGGTGATTTTCTCTCCCGCGACAAGACCATGCCAGCCAGCCAGTCTGATGACCTGCTGGCAATAATGAGCGCAGGAGCCTACGGCTTTACCATGTCATCAAATTACAACTCCAGACCACGGGTGGCAGAGGTCTTAGGGGATGGCGAAACCTTTCACGTTATCCGCCAGAGAGAAACCTACGAGATGCTTATTGCTGGGGAGAAAATCCCTTAGGCTACGAACCGCAAAATTATGGACTTTCCAATCCCATTCACAAAAATGTCAGGCACAGGCAATGATTTCATCATCATTGACCACCGGGAACCCTTTCTGCAAGCAGACGAGATGAGTGCTTTTGCCGCCAAGGTCTGCAAACGCATGTTCTCTGCTGGAGCTGATGGCCTCATCCTCATTGAAAATGATGCCCAGGCGGATTTCAAATGGCATTTTTTCAACGGCGATGGCTCGGCAGCAGAGATGTGTGGTAATGGTGCTCGGTGTGCTGCCCGCTATGCCTTTGCTAAAGGTATTGCTCCGACCAAGATGAGCTTTAACACCGAGGCAGGAGTTATCCATGCCGAGGT
>JAOZSN010000220.1 GCA_029939635.1 Deltaproteobacteria bacterium | reverse complement strand
AAATAACCAACCTTTCTCCAGCATTTTTTCTGGGCGGTAATTTTCGCCGTGGTTGCACTTGTTTCATCCTCCCCCTCCTTAATTAACTAACATTTTGCTGACCTCATCCAGGCCAAAGAAAACATACTTTCGACCATTAGGCATATACCAGCGCCCATCTATGCGCAGCCGGTACATGGTTTTGAAATATTCTCGCCGCTCGGCCACCCGCCAACCTGGACGTGGATAAAAATTTTTCCCGTCTGACTGACATTTCCCGGAAAATTGATAGGCACCAAACAGTTCAAATCTTTTCCCTGGTTCTGTTTTTGATAAAATTTTGCCATTCTCTCTGGCAATAGTACGAGAAAACGCCATGTCTGGCAGGCGCTGCTCGCTCATCTTTCCCCTCGCAAGGTTTGCCACATCAGCGAAACATAGTTGGCTTGGTAGACAGCATCATCCAAAGCATTATGGGCAACCCCCTCACGCTCCACGTCATCTTTACTGACAATACCCTTGGCCATCTCCACAACTGTGCGTACATCTCGCACCTGCCAATATTCCCATGGCTCTTGGCCCTGGTAGGCATGCTCAAGAATGGCAATATCAAAGGTTGCACCATTGCCCCACACCTGCACACCTTTCGACAACCAGGCGGATAACTCTGTCAGCATGATAGACAAGGGGATGCCTGGTTTAAGCAATTCTTTACGGGCCTCGGAGGATTGATCCAGCCACCATTTTATGGTTGCCGCATCAACAGAGCCAGCCTTGATAGCATCGTGCCAGTCAACCCGACGGTAATATTTTGAACCAATTTCACCAGTATCAGGATTAAAGAGGCACGCACCTATGCTGACAAAGGCAGCATCATAGCCCTGGCCAAGGGTTTCAAGATCAATCATGGCATGATTACAGTTTTGCATTTTGCTCCTTACGGGCACCCGGCCCGTTAAATTGAGATCAACAGCTGGAACAGTGGGGGCACTTACGGCCCTGGCTGTTATCGTATGGTTGGCCACACTCTGGACAGGCGATCATCATAATTCCACCTCAAGCGCGGCCAGCATTGCCTGCTGGTAAGCCAGAAAAGATGATTCAGGAATGCGGTAGCCTTTTGTTACTCCCACCCTGATCCTTTGCAGCTTCCCTTGATCCATCAGCCGGTAAACCGTTGACGGCGAGACATCAAGCCGTCTGGCTACCACTGAAACCTCCAGCATATTTTCTTTATTTACAGGCACCTGATACCTCGCTCCTGGTATGCACCGACAACACTGACCAAGCCATGCAGGGCACGGTCAAGACCCATGATCAGGGCCACGATGCCATCGATTTTTTCAACTGATTTACTTTTGTCTGGCTTAATATTTCCGGCTGGATCTTGGCGGGCCACTACGTTGTCGGCCATCCATGACAGCACCGGATTACCACCATGGGCTATCTTCTGAGAGAGGATCATGGTTTCCAGCTCTTTCATGGGTGGCGACATAGAGGCAAAGCCCTGGCCAAATTGGACTACAGTGAGGCCAAGTTCTTCTAATTCCTGGATGATCTTGGTGGCTCCCCAGCGATCAAAGGCGACCTCCATAAGGTCATAATCTTGGGCATCGCGGTCAATTTGATCCAGGATAAAACTGTAATCTATGACCGTGCCGGGGGTGGTAGCCAGGTAGCCCTGACGAACAAAGGCGTCATAGGGCACCCGGTCACGCCTTGACCGCTCATGCATATTGTCCTCTGGTATAAAAAAATTGCAGATGACATAATATGGCTCATCTTCTCGCTCTGGCGGGAACACCTTGACCCAGGCAGAGACATCCGTGGTGGATGAGAGATCTAGGCCGCCATAGCAGCGGCGACCACGTAGCTTTGCTGGGTCTACTACCTGAGAGCAGGCCCGCCATTTATCGGCATCGAGCCAGCGGGTTTCTGCCTGGGTCCAGATATTGAGATGGAGCCGCAGGAAGGCGTTGAGGGCCGCAGGGGTCTCTTGGGCCTTTTTGGCCTTGCGGCGCAAATCGTCAATCTTGACACTGACACCCAGATTAGGGTTGGACTTGACCCAGTTCTTCTCGTCTTTCCAATCATCCCCCTCATCCATGGAGAAGATAAGGCCAAAGAAAGAATCATCCTCAATAATACCATCGAGTATTTTTTGTAAATATTCGTGTAACTCAAAACAGAGTGACTGGCGGTTAAAGCCTGCAGTGGTAATGCCAAAGAGTAAAGGCTGCCGCCTGGCTCCGGTTGCTGTTTCGATTACATCAAAGAGATCTCTGGTTTTCCAGGCATGGATCTCATCCAGAATGGCACCGTGAACATTGAGGCCATCGGTTGAATCAGAGTCACGGCCCAGGGGCTCAAATTTTGAGGCGGTCTCTTCAACGTGCAAATTATCCTTGTTGATATTAAAACGGCGGCGCAGCAGAGGGGATGCCTTGACCATCTGGGTGGCATCACGGTGGCAAAGCCGAGCCTGATCACGTTTGGTGGCAGCGGTGTAGATTTCAGCGCCAGGTTCACCGTCCGGATCGCAGAGGTACAGGCCAACAGCGCCACCTACAAAAGTCTTGCCATTTTTTCGGGCAATCTCCAGGTATGAGGTGCGGAAACGGCGGGTGCCGTCCTCATTCATCCAACCGAACAGCACCCAGAGCAGAAACTGCTGCCACGGTTCCGGCTCAAAATGACACCCAGCCCATTCGCCCTTAAAATGGCTGCAGAATCCGCAAAAATCTATGACATGTTGTGCCGCCTCTTCGTCAAACCAGAGGCCGCGCTCGTGCCCGGTCTCCAGATCCTTAAAGTGACGTTCAACCGCCAGGCGCACCCACTTGTTGACTACCTGATCACCACGGCGTACTGCCTCGGCGTATTGCATAGCAACCGAGAAATCAGCCATTATGAGCAGTTGGGCGTTTCTTGTTTAAAAAATCAGCATAGAGGTCAAGTTGCTGGGGCTGGGCAGATGAAATTTTCATCTTGGCCCTGGCCGCTGGACTTAAACCAAAATCACCACAAAGAGACTGCAGCTGCTTGATGCACTGATTAGCGATGTTGAGGCTGGGGTTCTGGACCGGGTAACCATTTTTGGTTTCGATGGTGAAGCCCTCCCGCTCAACAATTTTTTCAGCCTGTTTCCAACGGGAATAAACCACACAGATCTGCTCCATCTGGATCTTATCAATCTTGGCAATAATGCCCAGGTCAAAAAGTTCCTTGGTGAACCAAGCCCACTCTGCCCGAGCCACATCATCCAGACCATCTGGTAGATCAGGAATGCCTGGGGCAACACTAACCACCGAGTCAGCCTCATGTCGATCTGGCCGATATGTCCCTTTCAACTGGTGAATCTTTGCCGGAATTGCTTTGCGTCCTGCTGTCATAATTTCACCTTAAAATATTGATACCACGTTATTTATACCCCCTCCCCCATAATTGTGACGGTGAGAGAATTTC
>JAOZSN010000004.1 GCA_029939635.1 Deltaproteobacteria bacterium | reverse complement strand
CTGGAAGGCCGCAAGGATCTGCGTCATTTACCTCTTTTGACCATTGATGGTGCTGCGACCAGAGATTTTGATGATGCCCTGCACGTGGAGAAGAAGGGGGATAATTATCTGGTTGGCATCCATATTGCCGATGTCAGTCATTATGTTCAACCCGGCGATGTGCTCTTTGATACGGCCCGGCAGCGTGCCACTTCTATCTATATGGCTGATCAGCAGATTTCCATGCTGCCCCATGTGCTTTCAGAGGGTTGCTGTAGTCTTATTGAGGGTGAGGAACGGCCTGCTTTTTCCACCTTGGTGGAGTTAACTGCCGAGGGTGAGGTGGTGGATTTCTCTGTGGTGCGCAGTGTGGTGCAGGTGAAGAGAAGGCTCACCTACGAAGAGACCCTTGCCATGGAGGATGATGAGGAAATTGCTCTTCTCGCCATGCTCAGTCAAAAGTTGTTGATGAAACGGGTGGCAGATGGGGCCGTATTATTGCCCCTGCCCGATGTGAATATTGCTGTTAATGAGGGGCAGGTGACGGTGGATGTGCTGCCCTCTGATACCCTGTCCCGTACCTTGGTGGCAGAATTTATGGTTTTGGCCAATAGACTGGGGGCTTACTATGTCTCTTCTCGTATGGAGCCAGGGCTGTTTCGCAGTCAGGAACCACCGCGTAAGCGAATGTTTCAGGGCTATGAACGCGATATTTTTCTTAATTTTCGTCAGCGCCGTTTTCTCTCCCGGGGGCAGTTGCTTTCCGAGGCCAAGCCGCATAGTGGAGTGGGGGTGGCAGAATATACCACCCTTACCTCGCCTATTCGTCGTTTTCTTGACCTTGTTATGCAGCATCAGTTAGGCCGTATGTTGAGTCGGCAGGATCGCTTTACCGTGAAGGAATGTAATGGTTTTATAAGTGATATTCTCCGTAACTTGGGTCGGGCTAATCGGGTGCGTTTTCAGCGTCATCGTTACTGGTTGCTCAAATATCTGCAACAGCAGGTGGGGGTAGGTGGTACGGTGGATGTGCTCATTTTAGAGATTCAGCCACGGCGGATTCAGGTGGTACTCCTTGATATTTTGTTGGAAGGTGACCTGCCCGTTGGTCAAGGGCCACGAGTGGAGCCTGGGGAGACGGTGCAGGCCACATTGGCCAAGGTGAATGTGTTGGATAACAGCTTTAGGCTGGAATGGTCATGATGGTACGGGGGGCGCAAAAAAAACTGATTACCATCGAACTTCAGCCTGTTTGTATGGCAGTTGAAAGCACGAGTTGTTTTGTTCGCGATTACAGGGCGTTTCCAGTTGCCGGTTTACAGTTTGAGGATGTTATCTTTATCTGATTAGCCTTTCCTTGAACCGTAAACTGTTAATTATAATCCGTATATCATGATAAAGGATGAAAAATGAAAAAGAGTATAGCAATTTGCACACTGACTTTGGCCATGTCTGGCCTTAGCTTCACTGCCCAGGCCGATATTCTGCGTTTTGAAATGGGTGCCGGTCTCTGGCAGACTGAGCCCAGCGGCACCATAAAGTATGGCTCTGATCCGTCCTATGATATTGTTGATAAGGCCGGCTTTGACAAGGAGGATTCTCCCTATGTCTGGGCTTATTTAAAACATCCGATCCCCATTGTGCCCAATATTCGCCTGGAATATGCCGATACAGAATATAGCGGCAACGCCAAGCAAACGCTGGTCTGGAATGGCAATCCCTATACTGCGAATTCATATAATGAACTGCAGATGAGTCAGTTGGATGCAACCCTCTATTATAACTTACTTGATAATACCTTCTGGATGACCCTGGATCTTGGTCTGCAGGTCAAATATATTGATGGTGAATATCTGATTCGCGACACGAATAATGTGCTGGCTCCGGTCAATGAAAAATTTTCCGGCACTTTCCCCCTCGGCTATCTGCGGGCCAGGGTAAATGTAATGTCCACAGGTATCGGTGTTGAGGCCATTGGTCGTGGTATTGCCTATAAGGATAGCAGTATCTACGATGCCCAACTCAAGGTTGATTACACCCTTGACATGATACCCTTTGTTAAACCGGGCCTGGAGCTTGGCTATCGGGTACAGAGTGTTGACTTTGACCACAGTGATATCGACATCTCAGCGGATGTAGATGTTGAATTTAAGGGGTTCTTTGGCGGCGTGACAGTGCGGTTCTAAGGGGTACCTGAAGAAGTAATTATTGGAGGCGTGGGTTTACCACCTGATATATTGCACTGTCTTCGGTACGACTGTCAGGTGGAATTGTTGATAAAATACGGGCAATTTCAGTGAGGGCAAATTTTGTGGAGGCCATGACTCCATAATTGCCTCGTGATTCTACCTCTGCCAGTAGGTTTATTGGGCCTTTTGTAAAGATAACCTTTATGGCCTCTGTGTCCCGTTTATGATCAGGAAGGGTGCCCACCTGAAAGGAAAGCAAGCCTTTACGGTCCTGCTCGGCGGGGATTTGGATAACGGTGTTGGCCTTTATGCCGTTATCAGGGCGTAGTTTGTTGGGGTAGAGCAGGGTAACAGAGCCATCGGCTGAAAAATTGAGCACGGTAATATAACTGTCTTTGCTGGCTCTGACGTTAACAATCATCTCTTCGCCATTTTCAAAAACAGATTTGTTCAACCAGACTTTCGCCTTGTAATACGGGTCTGGCTCTCGTTTTTCCTGCTCCACCTGTGCTTGCAGGGTAACCTGAAGGGTCAGTTCTGGCGGGATGGTTTTGCGGGGTTGTTTGACCTCGACCTGCCAGGTAGTAATTTTTTCAGCTATTATCCTTCCATAGCTGACACCGTGGATAAAATCACCTTGGAGGGTAAAATTTTCCATAAGTGTTTCTGCCTGAATTTGGACGCCGCATACTTTGGCAATGGCCTCGTGCCGAGCACGTTTTAGAGCCAGCTGCTCGGCCTCTTCAGGACTAATATTGGCAATTTCTGCCTCCCCATTGGTGGTAACCCATGTGGCTCCATGACTCTGTTCAGCTGAGGTAAAGAGAAAGAAAAGGCAGAAAAAGATAAGGGCTGTTTTATCTTTCATTGCAATTCCACCAGGGTTCTCTGCATATCCATACTTTGCACTGAAGGTGTCTGTTTTCTGCCATTGTGCAGGGTACGTGCCATATAGGGAACATTGTCGCTGATGTATTCTTTGATCTCGGTCAGTGAGATCTGTTTGTCCTTGTTTTCATCTGCTGCTCCGGCAAGTCCATGGAGAAAATAATAGGTAAAAAGTCCGTGACCTTTTTCCTGGTACCAACTGGAAAGTTCAGTGCCTGCTGATGAGTTGATAATGGTGGTATTGGCTCGGGCAGCTAAGGCATTTTTAACGATAATACCCACGGGGCTGGCCTTTTTGAAAAGTGGTGCACCGGAGAAGCAGGCATCTGTTACCACGGTAATGGATTTTGCCGGTAGTTTTGCCAAGTTTTGATAGAGCAGATCCAGTGGATAGCCACCAATACTGACATTGTTTGGGTTGCCGTCCACAGGAAGTATATAGCCTTTTTTAGTCTCTAGACTTGGCGCTCCATGACCTGAATAGTAGACAACAATATCTGATTTGTCTGGGGTCAAGTAGTCATATAGTTTGCCCTTGTAGGTATCATTGGTGCCAAATATTTCTTCAAAGATACCTTTTGATGCATTGGCTTTGAGGATGATATTCCCTTCCCTGAACCCCAGAACAGAAACAAGATATTCCTTTACCAGCCGAGCATCGTTTATGGCGAATTTGACAGGTGGAATATCTTTGTTGTTATAGTCTCGGTTGCCAATAATAACCGCAACCGCATATTTATTTACCTTACGTGCTGTACCATGCTGCTTCAGCTCTTGAGGGATTTCGTAGGCTCGAAGTATTTCAGTTTCACCAAGTTTTTTTAGCTCCATTGTGGCCAGTGCCAGATATTTTTCTGCTTTCCCCGAAGGTGCCATCTCCAGTGATTTTTCCAGTTCACTGTAAGCCTGTTTATACTGCTGTATGTTGAAGTGGCAGATGCCCTTTTCTCGGTGGGGAAAATATTCGCTGTACCGCATGCCATAAAAACGGATCTTCTTTTTTTCCATATCCTTTATTGCAATGGCCTTACTGAAGGAGTCGATTGCCTGTTCATACAGACCTGATTGACTGAATTCAACACCCTCAAGATACAACTTTTTATAACTTTCCAGGGCAAAGATTGTTTGAGGCAGGGCGAGGGAAAAGCTAAGAAAGAAGATGATTCGTTGTAGAGTCATGGGTACACCTCATTTATTTTTCAAAACGGTAGACCAGAGAAAAATATCCTTCTGTGATGAATGTGCCGGAAGAGAGAGCAAGATCAATCTGAACATTATCTGACAGCAGAAATCCCACTCCGCCAGAGAAAATGTGGTCATCATCACCCTTTACCAGATATGGCTCCACACTTCCCATGCTGCCCGGAATTCCGGTAAAATATACCTTGTGGTCGGGGCGGTAATAATAGCCGCAGCGTAAAGCTAGCGGGTGCTCTTTCAGATCAATGATATATTCCAATCCAAAACGGACTTCGGTTTCATCATCAATCTTCATATCAGATGTGGGGCCAATTGCCCCTGACATATTTCGGGAGAGTAGATTGTTTGTGAGGTCTGAGTAGGTAATATAGGAAACATCGAGTGCTGCCGTTATGTCTTTTGGAAAGCGATAGGAGAGGCCTGCTCCATAGACATCAGGCACTTTGATAGTATGTTCTGCGTCAAAATCAACGACATAGCCACTCACCGTGGTGTTATATCTATATTCAGTTTTGCGTGGCTCAAATTCCGACCCCATGCGATACACCATACCAAGGTTTAGCTCGCCCACCATATTCCACAGGAAGGAAAAGGTGTAAAATGTGTCATTTTCGTTGGCTGATGATATCGCATAGTTGTCATATCCAGCAGGGCTGTCAGGGGCAGCTTCAAGTGATTTGTTAAAAGAGTCGTAGTCCAGCTGAGCAAAGCCAACGGTGAGGCCAAGAGAAAATGTATCATTGACCTTCATGCCCATTCCCATGCCAAGGGCAGTGATATTTGTTGATATTTTGGCATGGTCGACAACGGTACCATTATCTGTAAAGTCAAACTCGGCAGTACTGTCAACGAGGGTATGGCGAAACAGGGTAAAGGTGACTTTTTCCGTGGGATAGGCGTAGCTCAGGAAGGAGAGAGATGTACTATTGTCTGGATAGTCTGTTTCTCCGCGTCTGTCATTGGTTCTGGTGGTATATTCGCCACCCTTGAATTCTAGTGAGAATTCTGGACTGGTGAGAATGGTTAGTCCTGCCGGGTTAGTATAGGCGGCGGAGGCATCATCTGCTAGACCGATAAAAGCGCCCCCCATGGCATTTGCTCGTGCGCCGGGATTGCTGAAACGGAAATCAAGACCGAAAAAATCAGGTCCGGCAACAAACGCGTTTGCATTGGAGGTTGCAATAAAAGTGAGGCCTATGGCCATGGTGTTACGAAGCGTACGGTAATTCATTGTGCCACCTAAGGGGGATGGGGGAGCAAAGGTCAAGCTAAGTTGATCAACGCCCTAAAGGAATGATTAATGTTGTGGCTAAATAGTATAGCACACTGAGGGGCTTAGATGGAAATGGAAATTTGGGTGCGAAAGGGGTATAAATTTACGTTTTTACTGAAGATTTAAAGAGAGAATGGGGAGTTAATCATAAATGATGGCGGTGTAGCGCTCGAGAATGGCGCAGGTCTTGTCGTCCAGGTCAGAGGCGACCTCGTGGATTTGAAACTCCTGGTGGCATTTACGGCATTTCATTCGCACTCGTCTACAGGAGCGGGCCACCTCTAACTCTCCTTCATTACATTTACGGCATTTCATGACTGCAGTTACCTGTTACCGGTTGTCAGTTTACAGTGTGATGCGGTTTGAACTGATAACCGACAACTGGTAACTGCTACCTATTTTTCTACTCTTCGTCTAATAACTGGGCACGGGTGAAGATGGTTTCCAATTTGAAGCCTTTGTCTGCCAAGGTCTTTTCCCCGCCTTCCTGGCGATCTACCACGGTAATAATCTGTACCACCTTGAAACCCTGGGCCTCAACGCGGTCAATGACCTGGAGCAGGGTGCCACCTGTAGTGACCACATCTTCCAGTAGGGTTACATTGCAGCCCTCTGGCATATTCTTCTGACCTTCCAGAAAATTTTCTGTGCCATGGCCTTTGGCCTCCTTCCGAACGATAAAGGCGGGAATAGGCTCATCTGCCATAAAAGAGGCAATAGAGGTGGCTGTAACCAGCGGGTCGGCTCCCAGGGTCATGCCGCCAACGGCACCAATATCATCCTGGTGGTTTTGGATAAGCTCAAAGATGAGACGGCCAACGAGGTATGCACCCTCTGCCGAGAGGATGGTCTGTTTGCCATCGATATAAAAATCGGATTCGCGACCAGAGGAGAGGGTGAAGGTACCCTTGCGATACGATTTTTCCAGCAGTAATTTCTTTAATTTTTCGCGATCAGTCATTTTTTCAGGTGTCAGGTATCAGGTGTCAGGTGTCAGGTGTCAGGAGCCATTCTATTGGTTCCTGGGCCATAATAGTTTCTACATTCTGTTAAAATAATTTTTCAGATTGGCGTCAGGGTCTATGATCGGGGTTATTTTGCCCTCTTTGGAGGCCATGACCACCATGGCACCAGGGCCATGGCCGGCCAGGACACAGTCGGAGTGAACGATAACCGCAATGACCACACCTCCGGTGCGGTAGATGCGACCATAGGTGGCATCTGCATCCATGATGGCCACAAAATCACCGAGTCGTAAACTTTGCAAACCATACTCTGCCACTGTTGGTTTGTCAAAGAGTTGGATGTCGTAATCGCCAGTGTTTGATTGCGTATGACCAATACCAGATCCCATGATTTTTGCAGGTACCTTATGGGTCACTGGTACCTGCAGGGAGCCCTCATTGTTTACCTTAACATCCAGGCAGGCAAAGAGGGCAGGATCCAAATTAAGTACCTTGATGTCAGGATGATCAATAAGTTGCAGACCTGTGCCAAAGCCTTTGACCTGGATCTTGTCGCCTATAACCAGGTTGTCGAGCACCTCTGGCTCGAAGTCAATGAGGACATGGTCAATGCCACCATGCTTGCCTGTGATTCTGCCTGTCTCGCCCTTGGCCTCACCGGAAACCACCGTTGCAACATTACCAGCACAGGAAAAGATGTTGAGCGCTTGATTGGGGCCGCTTTGGCCTGCAAATTTGGTAAAGTTTGAGATAGAAACCCCTGGTTCAACATGATCGGCAAAAAGACCGCAGGCTCCATCTCCAACTCTAACATTATAGGTAATGCCGCCCACTCCAGGGTAGATGTCTGAATGGCCGTCAGGGTCGATACGATAGGGGTTAACGCCGCCTAAAGGGGAGGTGATCTCACCAATGACCGATTGGCAGACCAGTTGTGCTTTGTTGGTGGTAAGCATGGTTATTCCTTCTTCTTCTGGTTCAGCATGGTATTAAGCTCTAAATCCAGAGCAGTAACAGAGATTAGTACTTCTTTGAGGGATATGGTCAGGGATATCAGCATCATGACCAGGCTGAAGGCGAAGGTGAGTTTGCTCACCACCATTAAGCCGCTAATAAGGGTAAAGATGCAGAGTACGCAGGTGAAGAGGCTGATGAGGCCGCAGGCCTGCATATTGCGAATGAGTGCCACCCGTTTCCGTAAAATTTTAATCTGAGCCACCAGATGTTCGTCTGGTTTTTCCCTGTATTCTTTTCCCAGGCTACGGATACGTGCCCCCAGGGCATTAAAACGGTTGGTATAGGCCACCATGAGCAGGGAAACCGTGGGAAAGATCAGAGCTGGTGTGGTGAGGGTGATATCCATGGTGGATTTTTATTACACGTTAAATCTGAAATTGATACAGTCTCCATCTTGGACAATATACTCTTTGCCTTCCAGGCGCCAGAGACCTTTTTCCTTGGCCCCAGCCTCGCCATCACAGGCGATAAAATCGTCATAGGCAATGATCTCTGCCCGGATAAACCCTTTCTGGAAATCAGTATGGATAACCCCGGCTGCCTCTGGGGCAGTGGCTCCTTTTTTAATGGTCCAGGCCCTGGTTTCTTTCTCGCCCACGGTAAAATAATTGGTCAGCCCCAGCAGACTATAACCTGCGTGGATGAGGCGCCCCAGGCCAGATTCTTCCATGCCAAGATCAGCCAGGTATTCGGCCTGCTCTTCAGCGTCAAGGCCCGCAAGTTCCTCCTCGATACCACCGGAAATAACCACTACTGGTGCCCCTTCCTCTTTCACCTCGTCGCGCAATTTGTCAACCCAGTCATTGCCGGTGGCAATATCATCTTCATTGACATTGGCAACGTAGAGCACGGGCTTATTGGTGAGCAGGCAGAGTTCCTTGAGCAGTTTTTCGCTTAACTCGTCTGTTTTCATTTGCCGGGCAGGTTTGCCTTCATCCAGCAGGTTATATAACTCTTCAAGAATCGCTGCCTGGGCAATAAATGTTTTATCTCCAGACTTGGCCTGGCTGCGTGTCTTGGCAAGACGTTTTTCCACCGTGTCCAGATCTGCCAGGATGAGTTCCATGTTAATGACCTCTCTGTCACGCAGCGGGTCAATACTGCCATCCACATGGACAATATTACTGTTTTCAAAACAGCGAATAACATGGGCAATGGCATCTACCTGACGAATATGACCGAGGAACTGGTTACCCAGGCCTTCACCCTTGCTGGCACCACTGACCAGCCCGGCAATGTCAACAAACTCCATCTGGGCTGGAACTAATTTTTTGGTCTGGGCCAAGTCGCCAAGCTTTTTAAGGCGAGGGTCGGGAACAGGTACCATGCCAACATTGGGTTCAATGGTGCAGAACGGATAGTTGGCTGATTCAATCTCAGCCGCCGTCATGGCGTTAAAAATGGTGGATTTGCCCACATTTGGCAGGCCGACAATGCCGCAACGAAAACCCATGGTTTACTCCTAAGGAAACGGATTTAAAGATTTTGATAAAGTGTTATTTAAATTAGTCAACATTATATAATTACTTCTTGGCAAAGGGGCAAGTACGGAATAGAATTTCAACCGTCAACCGTCAACCGTCAACCGTCAACCGTCAACCGTCAACCTCTTTTTTCTATGGCCCGATCCAAAACATTCCCTCTGCCCATGCATTCACTGCTGGCTGAGATCGTCACCAAAAAGAAATGGCAGAGCCGTTTTGAGCTGCATCAGGTCTTTGAGCGCTGGCAGGCCTTGGTTGGCACGGAGATTAGTCGTCATGCTGTGCCCAGTCGCTATCGAGGCAAGGTGTTGTGGGTTGATGTCTCCGATGCTGTGTGGCATCAGCAGTTGCAGTTTTTAAAGCATGATCTGTTAACTAAATTGAATCGTTCTTTACCTAAGGAATGCATTGAGGATATTCGTTTCCAGCTTGCTAAAACTGGAGCAGACTTTTTTCAGGACGAGACGCCCCTCTATACTCCTCCTAAGACCGAGCCAGCGCCAGAAGAATCATCAGCCATGGATCGTCTTTTGGAGAGTGTGGAAGATAAGGAGTTGCGCCAGGCCATGAAACGCTGCTGGCATGACTTTTATTCTCTGCCCAAGAAATAAGCTAACTGTTCAGCGTCCACTCTCCCCATTTTTTATCTTGCCTTTTAACTCCCTGTCCCTGTAGAATTTTTATAGTTATTTTTGTCATAATAGAATCGGTACTTTTTTGCACGAGTGGTCATGTGGTTTTATGAGGCAGTGGTATGGAGAAGAGCGAGACTTTGCAGAATAAACCAACCATTCTCTTGATGGAGGATGAGGCTACCCAACGTCGTATTATTTCCAGTCAGTTGGAAAAGCAGGGGTACCAGGTGTTGGCGGCTGAAGATGGCCGCCAGGGGATAGCGTTGTGGCAGGAGAATCCTGGGGTACGGGTGGTCATTACCGACCTGCTCATGCCAGACGTTGATGGCTTTGCTGTCTTAGAGCATATTCGTAGCCATGAATCCCATTATACCTATATTATTGTTTTGACTGGTCTTGATGATCGTGAGGCCTTGGTGCGTGCCCTTACTTTGGGTGCAGACGATTATGTCACAAAGCCAATTTTTACCCAGGAGCTGGTTCTGCGCCTGCAGGGTGCCTCAAGATTGTTGCGGTTGGAGGGGCAGGATGAACTAATTTTTGCCATGGCTGAATTAGCGGCCTATCGCAGTGGTGAGACTGGGAGCCATCTTAATCGGGTGCGCAAGTATTGTCAGCTTATTGGCGACGATTTATATCGTCATTGTCCAGAGCTTGGGCTGACCAAGACTCAGGTGCAGGATATTGTCAGTGTCAGTCCCCTCCATGATATTGGTAAGGTTGGCATTCCTGATTCGGTGCTCCACAAACCTGGCCGCCTCAATGATGGGGAATATGAGTTGATGAAGACCCACACCTCCATGGGAGGGCAGATTCTTAAGGATCTGTATGATAAAAATGGGTCAAATTATCTGAAGATGGCCCATGAGATTGCCCTGTTTCACCATGAAAAATGGGACGGTAGTGGCTATCCTCAGGGCTTGGTAGGAGAGCATATCCCCCTGGCCGCACGGATTATGGCCTTGGCGGATGTCTTTGACGCCTTGACCTCAAAACGGTGTTACAAAGATGTTTTTTCTTTTGAGCGGGCCAAGTCCATCCTTCTTGAGGAAAAGGGCAAGCATTTTGATCCGTTACTGGTGGAGAGTTATCTGCGCAATGAGATGGAAATGAATCAGATCCAGCTAGATTTTCGTGAAGAGGGAAATGGTTGATAAGGAGCTGGTTACAGCTATACAGCTGCTAGTTTTATTAGAGGGTGTCTTGAAAATAATAGCAGTTTTTTAAGACACCCTAGAGGAGAGATTATGAGTACAGACAAACCGAACCTGATAACCTGCATTGTTCAGCGGGGTCACGCCGATAAGGTGGTTGACCGTGCTATTGCTGCTGGGGCTGAAGGGGCGACCATCTATTATGGTCGGGGGCGTGGGGTTCGTGAGAAATTGGGGATTCTTGGCCGCTTGATCAAGCCGGAAAAGGAGGTAATTCTTATTATCACTAAGCCAGAGGAGACAGATGCGGTTTTTGATGCAGTGGTGGCGGGAGCCAACCTGGAAGAGGAGGGCAAAGGTTTCGCCTTCTTACATAAACTTGATCGGGCCGTAGGGTTCCTTTCTTAAGCCCATGTTGATTCATCTCGTTATAATTAGCATCAGCTGTGGTTTTTCCATTGCCTATGATGTGGATGTGGCTGCCTTGTATCAGTCTGCTGCCAGTTATATTGCTGCAGAACACATAACCATTTGTGGGCAATTTTTTGTGGGGGCGGTGTTTTTTGTCTTTTTGGGCTTGATCATGGAGCATCTGGGAGCCTATTCCCTTATGCTGCTCTTGTCTCGTCAGCTCATGGAATTGAGTCTGCTCGTTATCACCGCTACCTCCCTGGGGACCCTTTTTTTCGCCGTGGCGTTACAGAAAAATCTATGGAGCGATGCCCTTTCTGTGGCTATGGTTCCCTGGCTTGGTTTGGGCACGGCCATGATCATTCTCTATCTCTTTGATTTTAACTATCCCTTTGCCAGGCGGCTGCTCCCTGTTCTTTTTCTCTTTGCCATTTCCATCGGTCTGGTGGGACTTGGCGTGATCTAAAAGAGATACTTACCCGTCAGTAAACTAGTGCTCTGCAAACTGTAAATTTTCGAATGAGCAGTCTGTCTTCTGTCGGAGTGAGCTTGCTCGCGAAATGCATCCGTTGCCAGCAGCATCTCTTCGCGAGCAAGCTCGCTCCTATAAATCTACGCGTAGGGTAAAGCTGCACAGTGTACTTGAAATTGCAGTTACAGGCTCTCCCCTGAGGTAAGGTTACTGCTGGTGAATTGGTCGACGGTGGTGGCTGGTTGGATAATGCAGTTGCGGCCAATTTTGCTCTCTGCAGGCACCTTGGCATTTTTTCCAACCAGGGTGATGCCGGTGTAGAGGTGGGTTGGGTGTTCTTTGTTGATTGTCTTTTTGTCATCACCGAAGCCGATGATGACTTCTTTTGCCACCTCTACCTGTTTATCCAAAATTGCTAAATCTATAACGCTGTTTTCGCCTACCTTCACGTCATGGAAGAGGATGGAATCACGTATTACGGCGCCCTTGGCCACTGTGACACCGGGGGCAAGAACCGAGTTGATTACCTCGCCCTCAATGGTGCAACCGGCGGCAATCATGGAGCGTTGCACCTTGGCAGTAGTTGTAAAACGAGTGGGTGGTCGGTCTGCCGTGGAGGTGACGTTTGATTCTGTATTGGCTCGTATTCCCCAATTTTCAGGTGACATACCGGAGTCTTCATCCAACAGATCCATATTGGCCTGCCAATAGGCCTGGATAGTACCCACATCTCGCCAGTAATTATGGAAGGGGTAGGCAAAGACGTCATCACGTTCAATGGATTTTGGTACCAGATGCATACCAAAATCGACCTCATTTTTGTCCTCGGCTAGAATCTTGAGCAGATAGCTGGTGTCAAAGACATAGATGCCCATGGATGCCAGGTTGGTGCGTGGCACCTCAGGTTTTTCTTCCCACTCAATAATACGCCCTTCCTCATTGGTGATGCCAGCACCGAACTGGTGGATATCCTCCTTTGGTACCACCATCATGCCAATAGTGACATCTGCCTTTTTGCGGCGATGGAACTGCAGCATATCATCAAAATCCATGCGGTAGATATGGTCACCAGAGAGAATAATCACCTCTTTAGAGGGATGATCCTGGATAAAATCAATATTCTGGCGCACGGCATCAGCTGTACCCTTATACCAGTCAGAGTCTGAGGAACCAGTACGGGGGGGTAAAATCTTGATACCACGGCTGCGGCCACTAAAATCCCACGCCTCGCCAGTGCCAAGGTGGTTCATCAGCGACAGGGGTTTGTATTGAGTCAGCACTCCTATCTGGCTAAAGCCTGAGTTCATGACATTGGAAAGGGAAAAGTCAATGATGCGATAGATACCGCCAAAGGGAACAGCGGGTTTAGCCCTGGTCTGGACAAGATTGTTGAGTCTGCTGCCCACACCACCGGCCAGGATGAGAACAAGGGGCTGATTTTGGCTATTCATCGTACTATCTCCCCTGATTTAATTTCACGGGCTAATTTATCCAGACTTAGTTGCGGATAGATGGTGCAATCAGAGCCAATGACAGTCTCGTTGGGGAAAAAATTATTCCAGCCCAGCACTGTGACCTCTTTTTCGTTCACAGGGCCTGGATTGCCCACATTGACATTATTGCCAAAGGTGACGTTTACATCACTGATTACCTTATTAAGAACAGTGCCTTGGCCCACAACGTTGTTAAAGAAAAGCACTGAGTCTTTGATATGTGCCCCCCTTTTGACATGGACACCAGGGAAGATGATGGATCGTTCTACCTTGCCTTCGATGAGACAGCCATTATAGACCAGGCTATCCTGGATGGTTGCTTCATTGCCGACCTTGAGGGGTTGGCTGTCGCGGATGTCACGATGTTCTAGATTGGTACGCAGGCCCCAGCGCTCCAGGTCTATTTTTGGGGTTTGGCCGAGCAGATCCATATTGGTTTGCCAATACTCATCAATGGTGCGGCTGTATCCCCAGTAGTCATGAAATTTACGCTGTTCGAACATCATGCGCGGGATGATGTCACGACCAAATTCAAAAGATTCATCCTCTCTGGCATTGGTAGTAAGAACCTCAAGGAGAACGCGGGGATTAAAACAGAAAACGGTCATGGAGGCCCAATTAAATTTGGGGCGGCTGGGTTTTTCTTTGTACTGCAGGATGCGTCCGCCAATATCCCCATCTTCGTCATTAATATCAGCCACGCCAAAGCGATGGGTTTTGTTCATGGGTACCTGGACACAGCCTATGGTAAGATCGGCATTTTTAGAGCGGTGATAGTCGATGATCTTTTGGTAATCCATATTATAGATATGGTCACCTGAGATGATTAATACCTCTTGGGGGGCGTGATATTCAATAAAGTCAGAGTTTTGGAAAACAGCATCGGCAGAACCTTTATACCAGGAGGTATTGCCATAGCCTGTGGAGGGTGGCAGAATGGAGACGCCACGATTTTTACCCAGCATGTCCCAAGCCGCACCAATACCAATATGGTTGATAAGGGAAAAGCTGCGGTACTGGCTTAGGATGGCCACCTGCTCCAATCCTGAGTGCATGAGATTGCTCAAGGGGAAATCAATGACCCTGGCAAATCCGCCAAAGGGTACGGCAGACTTGGGACGATAACAGGTCAGGACATTTAACTCATCGACACGGCCACCAGCCAGAATCATGGCCAGGGTTTTGGGCTTTAATTGCATAGTTTTCTAGGAGTCAGAATTCAGGAGTCAGGAGACAAAAGTAGCAAACACAGACTAAAGAATACAGGAGTAAGAGTAGAAAAGTAAAGGATATGCAGCTGGAAGGTGCTTTTTTTATTGGTATTCTAGTTTTTTGTAGAAGAAATAACTAGTCAGTTGAGATCAGGAAAGATGTCTTTCTTTTGAATCATAAATGTTTTCTGGTCAATCTTCGTAAGGTGAGGGTGGTGAATTCTTGATCCTGCTTGTCAAGGTTTTTGAGGGAAACCTCGGCGCGGGCGGCCTCTCGGTGGCCCCCGGCTGAACCAAGTTTACCAAAGGCCTTATTGGCTAGAACACCAGCATTTTTACGATAGCCATCACAGCGGAAAATTACCACTAACCTTTCACCGTGGATGCCTGAGATAAAGACCCAGGATACGGGATGGACGCGGTTGAAGAAATCAGCAATAATGACGAGGACATCAGGGCTGAAGACGCGGCCTACATGGGCGTAGAGCCGATTGTTATTCACCTTCATTTCTTCAAAGGCGGTCTTGAAATAGTTGAGCTCTGAGAGGCGCAGCTCTGAAAGTTCTATCTTACGAACCAGATTCCGGTTGGCAATATTGAACAGATAGCGAAAGGAGATAGCATCTGCGAGATTGGCTTTCTTCTCGAAATTACGGGTGTCCACCTTGATCGCATAAAACAGGGCTGTGGCGAGGGCCACAGATGGTTTCATCTCTGCTGCACGCAAATACTCCACCAGCATGGAAGCGTTGGAACCATAGTCTGGGCGAATGTCAACGTAACTGGCTTGCCATTTGCCGGAGATCGGATGATGGTCAATGACTGCATCATAGGCGATTTCACTGAACTCAGGATGGTGGGATGGCTGGGAGTCAAGGAGGATGAATTTTGAAAAATCATCCTTCTTGATATCTTTAAGACGGGTGGTCTTGATCTTGAGATGATCAACCATGGCGATATTGCTTAACCGCCTGATTTTATTTGGATGGGAGATGACCATACGCTTGACGCGGTAGCGCAATAATTGTTTAACCGCTAAGGCGCATGCAATGGAATCTGGGTCTGCCAGTATGATAATGAGCAACTCATCCTCTTTGGCGAAAATATCTAAAAATTCATGAAGGCGGTCTCTGGCCGCTTTTTTGGGTTGTTTCTTCTGCTTTTTTAGATCACCGGATCGAACAATACTCAAATAACTCACCAGGCGGGAGAAACCCGCATATCCTTATGGGTGACAGGTGAAAACCTGTCTACTATCACCAAATAAAAAAAGGTAAACAATTCATGTGGTTGGGTTGAGCTTGGCCAACCCTCATACTGAATTTTTACCGTATGTCATTCTCTTTACCATGGCATGCAAAAAAAATGCAAGGATTTATGCCACTGAATAGTTAGTGCCTGTCCAGAAATGGCCCTTTTGCCCGATCTCTGCGTCACAGTAAAAATGACCTATTTCTGGACAGACACTAGTTACGCTGTGGTGGGAATGAATATTTTATAACCTAGGATGAACTGGTATGGATTTATGGCTATTTGGGATTGAACTCGTTGTAGATAGCGAGCCCGAGTTGTTCTATGGTGTATGGTTTTTTGATGAAGGCTCCAGCTCCTAATTGCTGCGTTTTTTTGAGATCGCTGCTCTCTGAAAAACCACTGGCGATAACAGCGCGTTGGCCTGGGTGCTCTTTGATTATTTTTTTGTAGGTTTGATAACCATTCATGCCAGGTTCCATGAGCATATCCAGAAGGAGCAGGTCAACCTGGTTGTTCTGCAGATAGGCAATGGCCTCTTCTCCTGACTCCACAGAGTGGGGCTGATAGCCTAACTCTACGAGCATTTCTTTGCCAATATGACGTACATGTTCTTCGTCATCAATGATGAGGATTGTTTCCTCATTGCCGCGGATGCTGTTAATATCCACCTGTTTAGGGCTCAATGTGATGTCGGCATCTGTGCTGGGGAAATAGAGGGTGAAGGTGGTGCCTTGTTGGGAACTTTGTACCGTCACTGTGCCGTGATGATCCTGCATGGTGTTCCAGATAATTGTTAGCCCCAGGCCCGTGCCACTGCGACCCATTTTTTTGCGGGTATAAAATGGGTCAAAGATATGGTGAATATGGTGCTCGGCAATACCTGTCCCAGTGTCTTGCACGCTGAGCAGGACATAATCTCCTTCTGCAATATGGAGTTTTTCAGACTCCAGGCCTGATATGGTCTTAGCTGATGTGCTTATTGTGCAGGTACCAGGCTTGGACATAGCCTCTGCTGCATTGGTGGTCAGGTTCATCAGGCTCTTGGTGACATGTACTGGTGAACAAGGGATATTAGGTATTTTCTCTGCCAGTGCAAAGGTACATGTCAGAGTGGTGTACTGGGCTTGAATTTCATGCCATTCTGGCGAATCAAAAAAATCTCTGATGAGGGTATTTAGGGTGACTACTTCGCGAACATTGGCAGCTCCACGCATCACCGTGAGAAGGTCTGCAACAATGGCTGCAGCTCTGTGCCCAGATTTTTGAATGGCTTTAATGTGGGTGCGCATGGGGTTGTCTGCGGGCAGGCGCATGAGGAGGATCTGTGGGTAGCCAACAATGCCAGCCAGGATATTGTTCAGGTCGTGGGCCACCCCTCCAGCCATGAGTCCAATGGCCTCCATCTTTTGGGCCTGATGCAATTTTTGTTCTAGTTGTCGTTGTTTTTTTTCTTGTTCCTGTTGCTCAAGTACCTGTTTCTCAAGGGTCCGCATCATGGTAGCGATGGAATGACTGAGAAACTCAAATTCTTGTATCCCTCGGTAGTCAGGATGGTTTTGTTGTTTGAGGCTGGTGATGATGCTGGCAATGGGTGTGGTGAATTCCCTGTGCAAATAGCCGATAATCAGTGTGGTTATTAGCAGCCAGACGAAAAAACCGCCTAGATAGGTGCGGTTTACCTTGTTCGTCAGGGTAGCATAGTCAACCTGATTTTTGAGGATAATGATCTGCCAGTTCCACGGTGAAAAAAATATTTGCCTGCCATAATATTCCTTTTTGTCAAGGTCGACATGGAGCTCTGTTTGGTGACGCTGCACCTGGGGGATGATCTTTTTCGTCTGCTGGAGAGGATGGGTGCTCATAATTATTTTTTTGTTTTGAGCATGGATAAGGATGATCTTCAGGTGTCGGTCAGAGGCAAATTGTTCGATGGTGTCCTGGGTGTCAATCTGGCGGAGGCGGCGTTCTATCTTTTCGTCGGTGTTACCTGATTTAAGGAGTTCAGTATAATTGCGATCGACTATATCATAGACATCTCGGGAAACCGCATACAGATCACGTTGGATTTGTTCTGCGGCAAAATCATTGATGGAGCGGAGAACAATAAAGTAGAGGGAGAGTCCCAACAAGGTCATGAGCAACAGGATTGATACCGTAAGCTTGACAGACAGGCTGTTTATGCCAGGGCGCTGTGGGGAGGGGGCAGAAGGGCTCTGGGGCATGGGAGTTAATTGAAAATTGGAGTGGTTGATTTGACGGCCTTAATTTCTCGGGGGCCGACAACTTTGAGCTTGCCGTTTTGCCATTGGGTGACAAGGGAAAAGTGGCGGATTTGCTGGCCAGTGGAGTCCACACCATATCTGCCGAGGATGGTCATGGTGTCTAAATTGGCCAGGGCAGCCCGTACTTTTTTCTTGTCAATGCTGCCGGTGGATTTGATGGCCGCAGCCAGGATTTGCCCGGAGGCATAGCCTGCAGCAGCTTGATAAGAAGGCTTTACGTGAAAGGTGTTTTGAAATTTTTCAGCAAATTCTTGGCTTCCTGGAAAGCGAACACCATTTGCCTCCCAGTTGGACAGGGTAAAGGTGCCATTTGCGTCTTCTCCCAATAAATCATAATATTTTTTTAAAGCAGGTCCCAAGGTAGCGTAATAGGCCCGTGGGTACCATCCAATGCTTTTCAGGGCCAGGCGCATGTCCAAGGCTTCATTAAAATGGCCACCAACAATAATGGCCTCAGCCCCTGATTTTTTGATGCGTTGTGCTAATTTAGTGAGGTCTTTTCTGCCTTTTTTAAATTGTTCCTGCAGGGTGATGGTGAGCCCGAGTCTGGTTGCCCATTTGTAAGCACCTTCTGCTACGGTTTGCGAGAACATATCATCGGCATTGACGATGGCCACCTGTTCAATACCGTAGCGTGTTAGCAATTTTAGAAAACCAAGGGGGTAGCGACTAGCTGGGATATAGACACCAAAGAGGTGGGTGTACCCCTGTTGCCAGAGGCGGTCTGATGTTGCTCCTGAAGCAAGGACGGAGAAGCCATGCTTCTCGGTTATCTTGATGATCTCGGTGGTAATCACACTGGAGTAGGGGCCAAAGACCAAGTCAACCTTCTCCTCAGTGATCAATTTTTCCATTAAGACCTTGGCTGTTGCTGCATCGCTATGGTCATCAAGGATGATGAGTTTGATCTCGCGACCATGTAGTCCACCACTGTTATTAAAATCAGTTGCCCATAACTTGAGACCAGAGGCAACCATTTCTGACATGGGGGCATATTGACCTGTAAGTCCCAGGGTGCCCCCTATTTTGATGGGGTCAGCACCATAGCCGAGCGAACAGGTGAGAAAAAGAAGGCATAGATTAAGGGTGAATATTTTCATAAATGCGATGATTAGAGTGATAGGATGGTGCCTATCAAGAAAATATCACATCTCTGTGAAGAATGTCAAAGGTAGGTTTTGGGGGGGATGGTGCTAGGCAAGGAATGCCCTGATTCGTGTCTCACTGAGCACGAGGCCACTTAGCCTGTCTTCGCCAGTCTTAATGGTTGGGATCATGGTAATTCCGGCCTGTATGGTGCGGAGGGGATGACGGGTGACGTCAATCTTTTCAATGGTAAGATCATACTCTTTACTTAGTTTGGCAAGCATCCTGCCTGCCATGTGACATCGTGGTCAAAGGATGGAATGGTATAGGGTGATGAGGGGCATTGTTTTTCCTGGTGCGTGACGTTTCGACTGTTGTGGACAGAATCCGGAGCTATTTTTTTAACATCTCTTCAATATAGTACTGCTCTGGTTGGGGTGGGGTAAAGACCTCAAGGTTATTATTCCAGCGGCTGACAAAATGTTTAGTGAGCAAAAGACGAAATTGGTTTTTTAGCTGGGTGACAGTGGTGTAGTGGTGGCAGAAAAATTCACCGTAATTATTTTGGCTGATGATGGACGAGTGCAGCTCTTTTTCGTGGTGCACTGGCAATTTATGAAAATTGACAATGGCCAGGGCGTAGGTGATAGTTTCTTTTTCAAGAAGTTCATGGGCCGCGATGTTAGAAAATTTAACCAGGGGAAAGGCGACAATAATTTTTTCAGCGACCTCCTGGATTTCAGAGAGATTGACTTCTAGAAAATTTTTGGTCAGATATAATGATGTGTTTTTCTGTAAAATACCGTTGACCACCAACCAGGCAAGCAAGGTGATTATATTTGACTCTCGCCGGATCTGCATGTTGAGCTGTTGTTTTATGGAGTCATGGTTCTGTTTGCCTTGGAAGGCGTAAAAATAAACTTCCCTTTCATAGCGGGTAATATGGAAGGTGATTGCCGTTTGGCACATGATGTCACGGGACAGGCTGCGGATGTATTCGATTTTGTGCGGTTTTTTCTCGTAGAAGGAGAAGAGCTTACGGCCTAGGATGGAGATGTCTCGTTGGGTGATAGTTAAGCCTGTCTCCTTGGCATAGGTGGAGAAAAACCAGCGTAAGCGTTTATAGGTGGCCAGCAGGTAATTATGAACCTTGGTGCCAGAGGCCAGTAGCTCATTATAACTCCATTTATTGATCTGCAGGATCCGGCCCATATCACGGGGGAGCAAGTCCCAGGTCTGCATGAGTTTCATTACCTTTTTATGGTGTTTCATCCTCTTTTGTGACCGCATGCCCTCCAAGGCCTTGAGAAAGAGACAGTCGCGGATGAGATCGTCATCATGGTTGCCACTATCATTTTTCTGGTAAAAGGCGACGATATCACGAGCCAGGAGGAGATAGGGATCTATCTCTGCCATGGAAAGAGGTGGTTCCTGTTCTGAGAGATATTGCGGAAAGGTAACCAGTCGCAATATCTTAGTGGAAAAAAGGGGCAGGGTATCTGTGTCATTGCGCAGCAACAGCTCAAGATAGGCAAACTTAATGACGGATTTGAAGGGGCTGTCTAAAGCCTTGTTAAGCTGCCAGAGGCAGGCGCCAAATATTTCTGCCTTTGGGATGACGGAGAGATATCCCAGGTCAATAAATCCATCCATATCAAGGCCCTTGGCGGCCATTTGGGCAACATATTCTCTGTATTGTTTCTCTGTAAGGCCGGGCGGAATAAGCCACCAGAGCAGCATTTTTCCAGCGACCAAGATGTGAGAACGAAAAAGCTCGTCCTTTAGTAACAGCTTTAGGGCTGATCCGGCAGATTCTTCCTCAGCACTGGAGCCAAAATGGTTGTTTCTGGTTTGTTCTATGTCCATGAGAAAGAAGTAAATTTCTACCCCCAGATCCATGGCCCATTGTTCAATGGCTCGGCATTTCTCTTCCAAGAGCCTCAGACCATGGGGGCCTAACTCTTCCAATCGTATGGATACCCAGTAGTCGCAGTCAGATTTGGTTGCTTGGGCAATGGTGCCAATGGAGCCAATGGTTTTTAATGAATGTATATGAGGGTTAAGGGCATAGGGAGATGATGTTTTAATGCTGCGTGCTGTTGAGTTGGGAAAATAGCGACGAAAGGTTTCCATGTTGACAAATTTGTCAGGCAGAAAACGGTAGATACCATATGGAACATCGGGGTGATCAATATAGCCGGGAAGGTCTTGGTAATTACAATGGAGCAGATAGGGCACCACCTTAAAGAGAATGGTGGCCGTCTGGGTATTGAAATTAATGGCCTTGATTTTACGGCTACGATTATAGGCCTGATATCGTTTGATCTTTTTTTTCAACTAAAGGGCCAGGGCTTAAGGGACAAGGGATGGGTTTCTGGAAATAGAATACAGGAAAGAGTGGCAAAAAGACAGTTTCCAGTTTGATGAGCTATCTAAGAAGAAACTTCCTACAACTTGAAACTTAAAAGCAGAAACTTAAGGGTATTTTTTAAGCCTGCCGGATAGCCATGGCTAACGTAATGGCCTGTTTGGTGAGGGCAACGTTATGGACACGGATGATAGCTACGCCCTGAAGGGCGGCGAGGGCAGAGATAACTGCAGTACCGTGGTCACGTTGTGCGGCTTCTCCTTTATTAAGGAGCTGTCCTATGAATTTTTTGCGGGAGTGGCCAAGAAGAAGGGGGCAGCCGAGGCTGGTGAAATCAGCGAGGTGTTTGAGGATGGCAAGATTATGATCCAGATTTTTGCCAAAGCCGATACCTGGGTCAAGGATGATTTTATCTCTGCGCAGGCCCTTGTCTGTGGCATGGTCCAGCCAGCCTTGCAGCTCTGCCATGATCTCTGTCACCACATTGTCATAATGAGGTGCCTGCTGCATGGTGCCAGGCTTACCTTGCATATGCATGATGATCAACGGGACATTTTTTTCAACGACCAGGGGCAGCATGGCTGGATCAAAGCGCAGGGCGCTGATGTCGTTAACGATATCAGCACCGCTAGCCAAGGCCTGCCGTGCTACCTCGGCCTTGGTAGTGTCTATTGATATTGCTGTGGTATAGTGGCGGCGGATCAGCTCAATGGCTGGCACTACCCGGCGCAGTTCCTCTTCTAACGAAACAGCAGGGGCACCAGGGCGGGTGGATTCACCGCCAATATCAAGGATATCAGCCCCATCTTCAATCATGGTTTTCACCTGATTGAGCAATGCTTTTTCCGAGCTGAGCTGGCCACCATCGGAAAAGGAGTCAGGGGTGACGTTTATAATCCCCATGATATGGGGACGTTTGCTTAGATCAAGGGTATGGTGGGAGGTGGTGATGAGCATCGGGGAGAGGTCAGGGTGTTAAAAGATGGACATCGAACATCGAACGTTCAACATCGAATTTTGAATGGATAAAACAGAGGAAGCCGATACTATGTGGGCAGGAATAAAGGCCACTAGAGCCTGTTGGCTTCTCACAATTAGGTTCCTGTAATTCGATGTTGGACGTTCATCTTTTTGAGCTTGTTACTCTTGCTGTTCGGCACTTGGTTCAGCAGGTGGTGCGGTGGACACCTTCGCGGCGCTGGCCTCAGGGTTTGGGGTTGACTCTGCTGCTGATTTTTCAACAACAGGCTCAGCAGGTTTTTTTGCCTCAGTTTTCTTTACCACTGGGCCACTGGGAGGAGGGCTCATATCTTCCAGGCCGTGGTTGGCCAGGATAGTAGTGATGTCTGCACCAGTGATGGTCTCTTTCTCCAGCAAGAGTTCAGCCATCTCTTTGAGGATATCAATATTGTCAGACAGCTTTTGGGTGACCTCGTCATGACATTTGATGATCATCTTTTTTACCACCTCATCAATTTTGATGGCGGTGGCCTCGCTGTAATCACGGTGCTGGGAAATTTCGCGTCCAAGAAAAATTTGCTCTTCTTTCTTGCCAAAGGTGATGGGCCCCATCTCCTCGCTCATACCCCACTCACAGATCATCTTGCGAACCAGTCCGCTGGCCCGTTCAATATCGTTGCCAGAGCCAGTGGTGGTCTCGTGGAAGATGAGTTCCTCCGCAATGCGACCACCGAGCAGGATGCGGATATTGTTGAGCAAATAACTCTTGGTGTGAGAGTACTTATCCTCAGTGGGTAGCTGCATGGTCAGACCCAAGGCGCGGCCACGGGGGATAATGGTTACCTTGTGAACGGGATCAGTCTCTGGCAGTAATTTAGCTATAAGGGCATGGCCAGCCTCATGGTAGGCCGTAATCTCTTTTTCTTTATCAGTGATGATCATGGATTTGCGTTCAGCACCCATCATCACCTTGTCTTTGGCCTTTTCCATAGCCGCCATATCTACCTTGTCAGTATCCTCACGGGCGGCAATAAGGGCTGCCTCATTGACCATATTTTCCAGATCAGCACCGGAAAAACCTGGGGTGCCTCGCGAAAGAACGGCCCAATCTACATCTGGGGCCAGTGGCAATTTGTTCCCATGTACTTCAAGTATTTTTTCACGGCCACCTATATCTGGAACCGGTACAACAACTTGACGATCAAAACGGCCTGGGCGTAATAAGGCAGGATCAAGGACATCAGGACGGTTAGTGGCAGCTATGATGATAACTCCGTCATTGTCCTCAAAGCCGTCCATCTCAACTAGAAGTTGATTTAAGGTTTGCTCGCGCTCATCATGACCACCACCTAGTCCTGCACCACGATGGCGACCCACTGCATCAATCTCATCTATAAAGATAATACAGGGTGCATTTTTCTTGCCTTGGGTGAACAGATCTCGTACGCGGGAGGCACCAACGCCAACAAACATCTCGACAAAGTCAGAGCCGCTGATGGAGAAAAATGGTACCTCGGCCTCACCGGCAATGGCCTTGGCCAGCAGGGTTTTGCCTGTGCCTGGCGAGCCGGTAAGCATAACGCCCTTGGGGATACGGGCACCTAGGCGGGTGAATTTTTTAGGGTCACGCAGAAAATCGATAATTTCTGAAAGCTCCTCTTTTGCCTCTTCAATGCCAGCTACATCCTTGAAGGTGACTTTGATGGTATCTTCGTTAAGCATGCGGGCCTTGCTCTTGCCAAAGCTCATGGCCTTACCACCACCCATCTGCATCTGACGCATGAAGAAGATCCATACACCAATGAGCAGTAGCATCGGGAACCAGTTGGCCAGAATGGTAATATACCACGGCGGCTTCTCTATGGGCTTGACGGTAAGTTCCACCCCTGATTTACGCAGGATGGACCATAGTTCCAGATCTGTCATGGGGGAAACAGAGGTGAAATCCTTACCATTGAAGGAACCGCTGATAACATCGCCCTGGACTATAACAGATTGGATGGCACCAGATTCTACTCTGGTGAGAAAGTCAGAATAGCTGAGTTGTTCAGCCCCTTGCTGGGGGGTGTTAAACATCTGAAAGAGGAGGATCATGGCCATACCAATGATCAACCACATGGACAGATTCTTATAAAAATTATTCAAAAAAAACTCCTATGTGCATGGATGTAAGGCACGTTTTCTATTTAACTTTTTGGTTTAAGGGACAGAACAATAATTATTTTTTAAAAAATTAAAAGGGCAGAAGTGATTTTTTTTACTAAAAATATTCCTGCACTGATTTTACCTCAAGTTCCTGCTTACGCAGACTGGCAATGGCCTGGGCCATTGCAACAGCCCCGGTGATGGTGGTGGTGTAGGGCAAATGGTATTTTAAGGCAGCACGGCGAATGATAAATGAGTCATCCTTGGTGCGGGTACCCATGGAGGTGTTGATAATCCATTGAATATCTTCATCATGAATTTTATCCAGCAGATGGGGGCGTCCTTCTGAGATTTTATAGACTCTGGTGCACTTTACTCCATTGTCCTGTAAAAAGGCGGCAGTTCCCTTTGTGCCGACTATTGCAAAGCCGTAGCTCTCCAAATCACGGGCCACTGGCAGGATTGCCTCTTTGTCGTTGTCACGTACTGATATAAGAATGGTGCCTCCGGAAGGAATGGGTTGACCTGCGCCATATTGCGATTTGGCAAAGGCCAGACCAAGGTCATGGTCAATGCCCATGACCTCGCCGGTGGATTTCATCTCTGGCCCGAGCAGGGTGTCAACATTATCAAAACGGTCAAAGGGGAAGACAGCTTCCTTTACCGCATAATGATCAATGGTAACCTCTTCAGTGAATTCCAGTTCTTGTAAGGTCATGCCAGCCATTACCTTGGTGGCCAGTTTGGCCAATGGTACGCCAGTGGCCTTGGAGACAAAGGGTACGGTACGGGAGGCCCGGGGGTTGACCTCGATGATGTAGAGGGTGTGATCCTTGACAGCATACTGGACATTCATCAGCCCAATGACACCTAATTCCAGGGCCATGGCCCTGGTGGCTTCTTTGATCTCGGTGAGCATGGCTGGGGTCAGACCATGGGCAGGCAGGACGCAGGCTGAGTCGCCGGAGTGAATACCAGCCTCTTCAATATGCTGCATGATGCCGCCCAGGACTACCGTGGTGCCGTCACAGATGGCGTCCACGTCAATTTCAATGGCATCCTTGAGAAATTTATCAATAAGAATGGGGTGGTCAGCTGATGCCTGTACTGCCTCGATCATATATGTTTTTAACTCCTGCTCATTATAGACAATGCGCATGGCCCGTCCGCCCAGAACGTATGAGGGACGAACCACCACTGGATAGCCGATGCGTTCAGCGATTTCCATGGCCTGAGTACTGTTTCGGGCCGTGTCGTTATTGGGTTGCAACAGGCCCAGCTTTTGCAGGAATTTCTGGAAGCGTTCCCTGTCTTCGGCCCGGTCAATGGCATCGGGGAGGTTCCTAAAATGGGAACATTCATTTTGTCCAGAGCCACGGCCAGGTTGAGGGGCGTTTGGCCACCGAACTGAACAATCACACCTTCTGGTTTTTCGGTGTCAATAATATGCATGACATCTTCGCGGGTCAGCGGCTCAAAATAGAGCTTATCAGAGGTGTCATAATCGGTGGATACGGTCTCTGGGTTTGAGTTGACCATGATTGACTCAATACCCATCTCGCGCAGGGCAAAGGAGGCATGGACACAACAGTAATCAAACTCAATACCTTGGCCGATGCGGTTGGGCCCACCACCAAGGATCATCACCTTGCGGCCATTGGTGGAGCGTGCCTCATTTTCCTGTTCAAAGGTAGAATAGTAATAGGGGGTGTGAGCCTCAAATTCAGCAGCACAGGTATCCACCAGCTTATAGACCGGCTTTACCTGTTGTTCTTCACGAAGTTGCCAGATGTCATTTTCTGAGGTGCCGGTGATATAAGCTAGTTGGTCGTCAGAAAAACCAAACTGCTTCACCTTGCGCAGGAAGTCTCCTTGCAACCCTTTAAAGCCTTTTTCTTTAATCTCCAGCTCCATGTTGTAGATCTGCTGCAGGTTATGGAGGTACCAGGGGTCAATGGCGGTGAGTTCATAGATACGTTCCACACCCATATCACGAACTAGAGCCTCATGGAGACAGAAAATGCGCTGGGAGTTGGGGGTTTTGAGCTTGAGCTCCAGGTCTCGTTGGTCACGGTCATCCAGTTCAAATTTGGCATGGCCACCAAAACCACTGATGCCAATTTCCAGGGAGCGGAAACCTTTTTGCAGCGCTTCTTTAAAGGTACGACCTATGGCCATGGTCTCACCCACTGATTTCATGGCAGTGGTGAGGACATCCTCGGTCTCAGGGAATTTTTCAAAGGTAAAGCGCGGGATCTTGATGACGCAATAATCAATGGTGGGCTCAAAGGCGGCGTATGTTTCCTGGGTGATATCATTGGTGATCTCATCCAGGGTATAGCCCACTGCCAGCTTGGCAGCGATCTTGGCAATGGGGAAGCCGGTGGCCTTGGAGGCCAGGGCCGAGCTTCGTGATACCCGGGGGTTCATCTCAATGATCATTTGTTCGCCATTCTCAGGATTGATGGCAAACTGGACGTTGGAACCACCAGTTTCCACACCGATTTCCCGGATAATGGCAATGGAGGCATCGCGCATCTCCTGATATTCGCGGTCGGACAGGGTCTGGGCCGGGGCCACGGTGATGGAATCACCGGTATGCACTCCCATGGCGTCCATGTTTTCGATCGAGCAGATAATGACTACGTTATCATTACGGTCGCGCATTACCTCCAGCTCATACTCCTTCCAGCCCAGTAGGGAACGCTCCAGCATGACTTCGGTGTTGAGCGAGAGATCAAGGCCGGCGGTACACATGTCATCCAGCTCCTGGCTATTATAGGCCACGCCACCACCGGTGCCCCCCAGGGTGAAACTAGGGCGGACAATAATGGGGAAACCAATTTTATCAGCGGCCTCACGTGATTCGGCAATAGTGTGGACAATGGCGCTTTCTGGTACCTTGAGGCCGATTTTATACATTGCCTCACGAAAGGAGTCACGGCCTTCCGCCTTCTTGATGACATCAACATCCGCAGCCAGCATCTCGACATTATACTTTTCCAGCACACCCATCTCTGCCACCTTGATGGCAGTGTTGAGGCCTGTTTGGCCTCCTAAGGTGGGAAGAAGGGCATCGGGACGTTCCTTTTCGATAATTTTGGCTACCATCTCCGGGGTGATGGGTTCAATATAGGTGCGGTCAGCAATCTCCGGGTCGGTCATGATGGTGGCCGGGTTGGAGTTGATGAGGACAACCTCATAGCCCTCTTCTTTAAGGGCTGTTACCGCTTGGGTACCGGAGTAGTCAAATTCACAGGCCTGGGAGATAATGATGGGTCCGGAGCCGATGATGAGGATCTTATGTATGTCTGTACGTTTAGGCATGTTTTTTAGGAGTCAGATGAAAAGCTGTTGAAAAGAGAATATCGAATATCGAATAAGGAATTACGAACCGTAGAAGTAAAAAAACTTCATCATCGGAGTTTGCGCTTACCTGCGGTTCGGTTTTATTCGTCCATTGTTTCAATAAAACGATCAAATAAATAAATTGAGTCGTGAGGGCCTGGGGCGTTTTCCGGATGATGCTGGACTGAAAAGGCATTAAACTTTTTATGGCGCATGCCCTCCAGGCTATTATCGTTAAGATTAACATGGGTAAGTTCTACCTCGTCGGCGGGCAGGCTGTCCAGGTCCACACAGAAACCGTGGTTTTGGGAGGTAACTTCCACCTTGCCAGTGAGTAAATCTTTTACCGGTTGGTTGGCACCACGATGACCAAATTTAAGTTTGTAGGTTGTGCCACCATAGGCCAGGCCAAGGATTTGATGACCGAGGCAGATGCCAAATACTGGTTTCTCTGGCAGCAGGGCGCGGATTGTCTCAATAACCCCCTCTACCCCGGCTGGATCACCTGGGCCGTTGGAGAGGAAGATGCCATCAGGATTCATGGCCATGACTTCCTCGGCTGAAGTAGTAGCCGGAACAACCTGCACGGCACAGTCACGCTCAGCTAGCAGGCGTAGTTGATTATACTTGAGGCCTAGATCAAAGCAGACAATCTTGTGTTTGCCTGGATCACAGCTGGAAAAATTATTGCCAGCCACAGGGCCTTTTATTGTCCAACCGTATGGTTCTTTACAGGTTACTTCCTTGACCAGGTCACGTCCTACTAATCCTGGCGAGGCCTTGGCCTTGGCCACCAGGGAGTCGGGGTCAAGATCTTTGGTGGAGATAATGCCACGCAGGGCACCGGCTACACGAATATGGCGGGTTAAGGCTCTTGTGTCGACACCTTCAATGCCCAGGATATTTTCTTTCTTTAAGAAATCCGCTAAGGAACCTGTTGCCCGGTAGTTGCAGGGGATGGCATTATACTCTTTAACGATAAAGGCCTCAACCTGGATGCGGTCTGATTCGTTGTCTTCTTCATTAACCCCATAGTTGCCAATAAGAGGGTAGGTCATGGTGACGATCTGGCCTGTGTAGGAGGGGTCTGTTAAGACCTCTTGATACCCGCTCATGCCGGTATTAAAGACGATTTCGCCGCTGGTCTCACCAGCTCCGGTGAAGGATTCTCCTTCAAAAATGGCCCCATCTTCCAGGGCAATGAGTGCTTTCATATAATATATTCTAAAGTAGAAGTTAGAGAATGTAGAGAAGTTAAAGAAAGTAAAGAAAGGTGGACGAATTTTATTATTAATATACATTCCGCATTTCTATGTTTTGTACCTTCTATTACTCCTTTATTTTCATGCTGTTAAAAATTATTTCTGCTTGGCGCCGGGCTGCACCCTGCTGGGTCAAGGCAATAACACGATTAGCCTCAGCCATTTTTGCATAGTGTTGCTGGTTGCCATGGAGGCGGATGATCTCTGTAACACATTGCTGGCAATTATTCACCTGAATGGTGCCGCCCCCCGGCTCCAGGAGTGTGCAGGCGTCCCGAAAATCATCCATATAGGGGCCATAAAAAATGGGTTTAGCCATAATAGCCCCTTCAAAAATATTATGGCCACCCTTATTTACCAGGCTACCGCCGCAGAATATATAGGTAGCTGCAGCGTATATGGCGGCTAGTTCACCCATAGTGTCGAGGATGATAACTGCTTTCGTTCTCCCCTCTACCCGGGAATAGAGGCTAAAGGGGATTTCCATTTTCTTGCAGAGATCACTTACCTCAGTCACCCTCTGCAGGTGGCGGGGAGCGATTATTGTCACCAGTCCCTTGATATTCTGCTGAAGTAGAGACAACTGCTGTAGAAATTGTTCCTCCTCATTACCATGGGTGGAACCTAACACTAGCAGGGGTTGTTTATCGTCCAATCCAATCTTGTGGCGATACAGGCGCTCCAGATCTGCTGGTTCTCCCGCTGGCTGCAGGTCATACTTGGCATTACCGCTACGTTGAATGTCTGCCCGACTGGAAAGCTCTTGGTAGCGGCATCTATCCTTTTCGCTGATGCAGGTGATGGACGTGAACAGCGCCAGTAGGGGCTGGATTAAGCCAGGTATTTTTTTGTAACGGTGGCTGGAGCGGGCTGAAAGTCGGCCATTGACCAGCAGTAGTCGTATTTTTTTTGCATGGGCCGCAAAGAGGAGGGTGGGCCATAACTCCGTTTCAACGGCAACATAAATGTCTGGTTTAATAGCAGCAAGTGCTTTTCGTACCGGGCCTGGTGCATCCAGGGGGGCATAAAAGCAGATCGCCTCGCCAGCTAGTTGTTTTGTGGCTACCTTGTGGCCCTGTTCCGTCATGGTGGAGACCAGAAAGAGAGCATTGGGCAGTAGTTCCCGCAAATGGGGCAGGATGGCGCGGATGACCTGAATTTCGCCAACCGAGGCACCGTGCAGCCAGATCCGGATGCTGTTGGTGGGTAGACTAAAATTATAGAGTCCTTGCCGCCCGGCAATGGTTTTTCTTTGGTATCCTGTGAGACGGCTGAAGGCAGAAAAAAGCGGGAAAACAAGAAGGTAAGCCGCTCCCGTCAGGATTTTATACAATATTAAAAGCAATGATTATGTAGAATATCTATAGTGTGAAATTTGCAAGGCAAAACCAGCCTATTTAACCGGGTATTTCTTCCTACGTCAATATGAAACGTAAAATTTGCGGAGGAATTGCCTGAAAATGATATAATCCTGTTACTCCGATGTATTTTTATCGTATGGTGCTGCTGGCCAAAACACCTTGTTTTGTTGATACAAAGAGATAATTTTCCTTGTAGCGACAAAAAAGTTTAGGTAATTTATAAAGTTTTGTTTAGCTCATTTTCCTTCACCATATTTTCCATTATGTTTTATTCTTCTTCTTAAGGTTTTTCACCCATGTTCCCGCGCCTCACCACCTTTCTGCTCTTGCTCGTTTGCTTGTGGATAGGACTGCCTGTTGCCTATGGTAATGAGGCTGTGCCGGTGGATGCTCGCCTCAAAGCAGGATTTCTCTATAATTTTTTTAGTTTTGTGCAATGGCCCACCCCTATCCAGGATGATGTGGTGCTGGGGATTGTCTCAACACCAGCCGAGGCTGAGGTTATTGAGGCTGTCGTGGCTGGGAAAGAGGTCAAGGGGAGTCACCAGCTCTATGTCATTTCAGGAACACAGTTTGCGGATGTGGCTCAGGCCGATCTTGTGTTTGTGGCGGCCACAGATGCCAAAACCATCCTGCACCTTATTGACCAGGCTGCTCAATTACCTGTCCTATTGGTGGGCGAAAAAGCTGCCTTTGTCGAGGCAGGGGGGCATATGGCCATTGTTCGTCACGGTAATAAGCTCGAGCTTCTGGTTAACCTTGCCCAGGCGGAAAAGAAGGGATTTAAGATAAGTTCCAAACTGCTCCGTCTCGCCTCGCGCATTGTCACTGCTGGAGCAGGGTCAGCCCATGAATAGTATCCGTCATGTCCTGCGAGACACCTCCATCAAGAACAAGGTGACTTTGGTGGCCATGGTGGCCAGTCTCAGCGGTATTGTCCTTTTTGGCTTGGTGCTGGTGGGCTATGATTGGCGCAATAGCCGTGAACTTGCCCTGCGCACCCATGAAATCCAGGCTGAGATGGTGGCTAATAATAGCACCGCAGCTCTGCAGTTCTTTGATCGTGATGCCGCTGTTGAGGTGTTGTCCGTGCTAGCTGTTGATGAGACGGTTGTTAGAGCGGCCATTTATGATGTGGGTGGTCGTGTCTTTGCCACCTATGGCCGTTCTGCTACTGATAACCTCCTTTCTCTCCCCACTCCTCGTAATCAGTTGAGTCGTATGGGCCTGCGTCAGCTTGAAGTGTTCAGGACTATTAGTTTTGAGCAGCAGGTTATTGGCTATGTTTTTGTGCAAACCAATTTGGATTGGCTCTATATCCGGCTGTTGCGCTTTTGTGTAGTTTCTTTTGCTGTGGGTGCCGCTGCTCTGTTGCTGGTTTGGGGTTTGTCGGTGCGGGTGCGGGATCTGGTCACTGGCCCTATTCTTGAAATGGCTCGGGTCATACGTCAGGTAAATTTTGAACATTATGATTTTTCGGTTGAAAAGCAGGGCAATGATGAGGTTGGTGAGCTGGTTGATGGTTTTAATGAAATGCTCACGGTCATCCGTGACCGGGAGAAAAAATTAGCCCATCAACAGGCAGTGTTGGAAGAGCAGGTTCTTGAACGCACCAGGAGTCTGGAAGAGGCCAAAGAAGAGGCGGAAGATGCTAATCGCAGTAAGGGGGAATTCTTGGCTAATATGAGCCATGAGATTCGTACTCCTTTGAATGCCATTATTGGCCTGGCCGATCTCTCTTTACATCAGGATTTACCTACACCTTTGCAGTCTCATTTGCTGACCATCAAGGATGCATCCCGTACTTTGCTGGATATTATCAATGATATTCTTGATTTTGCCAAAATTGAGGCTGGCAGGTTGGAGCTTGATGAAGACGTATTTTTTTTAAGTGAGATTACTGGCAACATCTCCGCCATGTTTGCTTTACAGGCCGAAAAGAAAGGCGTTGAGTTGGTTTTTAGCACAGCTGATACTATTCCTAATGGGCTCTGGGGTGATGGTTTACGCCTTAAGCAGGTGTTAATGAATTTGGTCGGCAATGGTGTTAAGTTTACAGAGCGTGGTGAGGTGCATGTTGCGATTTCTTCAGTTCGCCATCAGGGTAGCCGTTGGCAGCTTCTCTTTGAGGTTGGTGATACCGGGGTGGGGATTGACCCTGACCGTCTCGATCATATTTTTGCCCCCTTTGCCCAGGCCGATGGCTCTATAACCCGCATTTATGGGGGAACAGGGCTGGGTTTGTCCATCTGTCGGTGGTTGGTAAATATGATGGGTGGTGATATTCGGGTGAAGAGCGAGCCTGGGCAAGGAAGTCTCTTCTCTTTTACTATCTGGTTGGAAGAGGGGCGAGATGCGCACGTGGATACGCAGACTGTTTCAATTGATAGGAACTTGTCTGACTGTGTTGAGGGGGCGAAGATTTTAGTGGTGGAGGATAATCGTATTAATCAGCAGGTGGCTAAGGCCATGTTGGAGGTGCTGGGGGCAGAGGTGGGTATTGCTGCCAACGGCGTTGAAGCCTTGGCCAAGGTTCAGGGGCAGGCCTATGATCTTATTCTTATGGACTTGCAGATGCCGGTGATGGATGGCTATGAGACAGCCCGGCAATTACGTCAACTTTCTTGCTGCACGAAGATTCCCATCGTGGCCATGACTGCCAATACCCGTGAGGAAGATAGGCAGCGTTGTTTTGCCGCAGGCATGGATGACCATCTTGCCAAGCCTGTGGAGATGGAGATGTTGATAGGGATTTTGAATCGTTATCTGGCCGGGCGGAATGGGGACACCGAGGGGTGATTAGTCTTTGTAGTGCAGAAATAAGGAACAAAAACAGCGCAATTTGGCTCTCTTGGTGGTATTATATGGAGTTCCGCTGATAATATGGCTATGTCCGGTCTTGTTGTTGGTCCCGTTTATCCTCAATAGAAAAAAGCAATATGACGAAAAAGAAGCAAAAAAAAGGGAAATCAGCTTCCCCTGAAAATCTCCATGCCCTAGTGACCCTGCCTGATGACCCCCATTTGCCCACGGTGGGCCAGACAGGTCTGCAGCGCTATTTGCAGGAGATTAGTCAGCATTCCCTCATGACCAGGGAAGAAACTGATGCCCTTGCCAAGCAGTTTAAAGAGGATGGTGATCCTGACGCTGCCTATCGTCTTGTTACGGCAAATTTGCGCTTGGTGGTTAAGGTTGCTATGGATTTTCAGAAATACTGGATGCAGAATTTCTTGGATCTTATTCAAGAGGGTAATGTTGGTCTGGTGCAGGCAGTAAAAAAGTTTGACCCATATCGTGGGGTTAAATTTTCCTATTATGCTGCCTATTGGATCAGGGCCTATATCCTAAAGTTTATCATGGATAATTGGCGTCTCGTTAAAATTGGCACCACCCAGGCCCAACGAAAACTCTTTTTTAGTCTTAATAAAGAAAGGAAATTGTTGGAGTCTCAAGGTTTTAAGCCGGATGTAAAGCTGTTGGCTGAGCGTCTCAATGTCAAGGAGACGGAAGTTATTGAGATGAGCCAGCGTATGGATAATTGGGATGTCTCTTTAGAGAGTCCGGTGCGGGAAGACTCCGATGATGAGCAGAAGAATTTTCTGCCAGATGAAGGGCCCTCTGTTGAGCAGAAGGTGGCTGATATGGAGGTGCGTGAGAGGATGGCTGAACTTTTGGCCAAACTCCACGATACCCTTAATGAAAAGGAACAAACCATTCTCGCTGCTCGTCTTCTCAGTGATGAACCACTGACCCTACAGGATATTGCTGACCAATTTGGCATATCACGAGAACGGGTGCGGCAGATTGAGGCAAATCTGCTGAAAAAAATGAAAAAATATCTGGAGCAGGAAGTGCCGGATATTCATAATTTTCTTGATCAGGTTTTTGGGCAGTGGGGCGGGAAGGGGTAAGCTCGTGGAGTGTCGTTGGCCGACTATGTGTGTTTAAAATAAGGTGAGTGAGTGCAAAGGGGGGATTTTCCCTCCTTTTTTATTTATATGCTGCTATGTGGACGAAAATACCAGCCAGCAAGGGTGCTGGGTGCTGGGCTGCAAATTTTTTTTATTCTCTGTTTTTTGTGGCTTCCCTGTCTTGCCGACGAGAGTGCGGAGATGCACGTCGTTATTGTGGCTGGCCAGGGAGAAGATGGCTGGGCTCGTCAGTGGGTATTGGCCAGGGAAGAGGTGTTGGCTACAAATTATGAACAGGGGCGTATTCATTATCTGGCTTTGCTTCGTCGTTATCCAACTTTAGTGCAGGCTCGCTGGGAATATGCGCAAGTTCTCTTGCAGTTGGAAAGATGGGGGGAGGCTGAACAGAGCATAGAGATTCTCCTGGAGCTGAATGCTGACAATGAACGGTATCGTCGGGCTCTTGGATCCCTCATGGCTCGTACTGCGCGACCAGAGCGGGCCATTGAACTTCTTGCCCCTGGTTGGCAGGCTGGCAGTCGTTCTTTTTTACATGGTCAAGATGTTTATCATTCCTTGATTGCCGTGGGCAGACGGCAGGAGGCATTGTCTGTTCTTGAGACTCTGCACCATCTCCGGCCCGATGACTGTGCCATTCGTGAACAACTCTTTTTTCTCTATATTGAGCAGGGCAAGGATCAACAGGCCCAGCCCTTAGCCACCAGTCTTGCAACAGAGTCGAACCCGTCCCTGTTGCAAGCCATTGCCCGATTGCACATGCGTCTGGAGATGGATTTGCTGGCTGCTGAATATTGGCAGCAGCTCTTAGAGCTTGATTCGAGCCATGGTGAGGCGCATAGGTTTTTGGCCAGCAATTATATGGCCCTGGGTCGAGAAAATGAGGCCTTGCCTCATTTGTACCAGTTGTTGCAGAAAGATTCTGCTGATGTCCAGGTGGCCAGGCAAATTGGTCTGGTTTCTTTTCGGGCGAAAAAATATAGGCAAGCAAAAGTTTTTTTCAAGCAGTACGCAGCACTGTTTCCTGACGATCCTCAGATACTTCTTATGCTAGCTACCTGCTATCGTCATGAAAATGAACTGCACAAGGCCAGTGCGACATACCAGCATTATTTGAGCTTGGTGGAGCAGCCGTCACCTGAGATTCGTCTCCTGGCAGCTGAAACCTTTCAAGATGCCGGGTTATATGATCTTGCCATTCACCATTATCAGATTCTTGAGGAGGCAAAGCCTAGTAGCTTTTTGCTTCCCCTGGCCAGATTACATGCTCGCCAGGGCCAGGATGAAAAGGCCTTGGACTATTGGTTGCGTATTGCCGGACGAGATCCTTATGATGTGGAAAGCCGTATGGCTGCTATTGTCCTGCTTGCAGAGTTTGGCCGTCAGCAAGAACGTCTTGAGATGTTGCAGCAGCTCCACCTTCTCAGTCCGGATAAGGTGGAGACATCTCTATTGCTGGTGCAGGCCTTGATGGCAGGGGGGCATGATGATGAGGCGTGGCAGGTGTTTCATCCCTTTGTTGGACGGGAACTTTTTTCTGCCCCATTATTGGCCAGACGCGGTCATATTTTCCTGCGTTTTGGGCGGTATAGTCACGCCTACACAGATTTACTGGAGGCCGTGGGGCAGGGTAGTTCTGACGAGGTGCGTCTGCATCTGCTTGAGGCTGCCGGTAAGATGGGACAGCTTGCTGTGGTGCGGCAACAAATTACGATGTTAGGGCAGCATCATGATGCCCATGTTTCTTTGCGTATTGCTGGTGCCCTGGCCGCTGTTGGGGATATGACTGGAGCCATGGGCCTCTATGAGGCTTTGTGGCAGGATAGCAGCGAGGTGGCCTTTCAGGCCAGACTTGATGCCGCAGCCTTGTATAGTCGTTTTGAGCTCCCCTATGAAGCAGAAGAACAGCTTCGTCTGGCCTGGAGCGAACGGCGAGAAGATTCCGTACGGTTTGCCCTGGCAGATCTCATGCTTAATCAGCATAATATTCAGGCGGCTGAGGGCTGGTTGTCTGGTATGGACACAGGTGGTCACGCCTTGTCTCTATATGAATTACGTATCCTTAATGGTTATGATCAGGGAGAAGATGTGCTTGAGCTGGGGGCTGAGTTGCTGGCCAGTGATGTCACGGAAGGGACACGTCGTGAAATTCTTGTGCAGATAGCCCGGGCTCATTTGAGTCATGGTGATATGGAGGTGAGTCGCGAAATTCTCCTCCAGCTTATTGCTGCGGATCGCTATCATGCTTCTGCCTATATTGAGCTTGTCTATCTTTACGAGAAGGTGGGAGAAAGGCCTCTTGCCCTGCAGACAGGTGAGGAGGCCGTTGCGTTTGCTTCCTCGGATGCCGGCCTGCTTCTTGATCTTTTTTCAGCCAGTGGCCAGGCTGGTTTGTATGGCCTGGCAAGCCAGGCTGCCCGTGCCTTGGTGAAAAAGGTGCCTGACTCTTTTGGTTTTCGACTTTTGCTCATCCAGGCCTTGGAAAAAAACGGAGAGTATGATGAGGCCGCTTCCAGGCACAGGGAGCTGGCCCATGATCATGGTGGGGAAAGTATAGTTGCTCGTCTGGGGGTACGCTTGGCCCTGGCCCAGGGAAGATATGGTGATGGCCTTGATCTGCTGGGGCAGGTGTCAGTTGGTGATATGGAGCACAATGTACTGCAGGCTCGGTTATTATGGGGCATGAATAAGTGGTCTGCTGCTCTGCAGGCATATGATGATATTCTCGTCCCTGCTGTGGTCAAACCTTTTGTTGCCAACTGTGCTGAACGGAATATTCCTCTCCCTGTTGCACCGCAAAAAAGTGTTTGGGTGCGTATTGTGCCGTTGACAGGCAGTGCTGAAGACAACGTTTTGCAGCGTGTTCTTGAACCGGCCTTTGTGCTTGGAGAGGAGAGTGACGATGTGAATAGTATCAGTAGTGGTTTTAGCAGTTCTTTTCGTTGGCAACAGGCCATCAGGCGTGAGCATACGGCCAGGAGGGCTGTACAACGTCGTGAATATTTTCATGCAGTGCGGCAATATGAGCTGTTGGTTCCTCGGCACAATGACCCTACTCTTGCCTTTGATCTTGCTGGTGTCTACAGCCCGGGAATTAACGCACGGGGACAAGACGGCTCTAAATTGAAGA
>JAOZSN010000219.1:1677-3538 GCA_029939635.1 Deltaproteobacteria bacterium | reverse complement strand
ACCAGCGAGCGATATTCAATACCATAAACCTCATTATTTACTTCGACTAACTGGACATCCCTGGTTTGATTGCCCATATCCAGCGGCAGGAAGAGCTCCAGCACTGTGCCCTCTCCCAGGGTGGAAGTAAGATTTACCCTGCCACCAGTTGCCTCAACTGTGCTACGCACCACATCCATTCCCACCCCTCGGCCAGAGATACTGGTCACCTCCTCGTTGGTGGAAAAACCAGGTGCAAAAATCAACTGATGAATCTCCTGATCCTCCAGTTGATCTTCAGCAGAGATTACACCTTTGCTGATGGCCTTGGCCCTGATTTTTTCAGCATCCAGACCTTTGCCGTCATCACTGATGCTGATATTAAGCAGATCATCGACCCGGCTTGCCATAATGGAGAGTTTCCCCTGACCAGACTTACCTCTCTGCTGCCGTTCTGCTATGGTCTCAATGCCATGATCCACCGAGTTACGAACAATATGAACCAGGGGATCATTAAGGCTCTTAACCAGGGCTCGGGGTATCTCAATATCTTCACCGCCAAGCTCCACGATAATATCCTTGCCCAATTCATCCGAAAGCTTGCTGACCACCGATGGCAAGCGCCTAAAAACATCTTTCAGCAGACGGTTATTAAGGCTGGAAACCTTGGTTTCCAAAGTGTTAACATTATGATCAAGATCCGTATAACTGTCTTTGAGGTGTTTTCGGTAGGTGACCGGGATATGCTTGCCCATCTCCTGAATGAGATTTTCCAGGCTATTACGATTAGCTACCAATGCCCCGACATTCTGGGCCACCTCCTGCATGACCTTTCCTGAGACCCGGAAGAATTCTTCCTTTTCCGAGGAGTCCTGGTCTCCATCTTTAATTGGCCTTTTGACCGAGCTATCTTTTGTCTCTATCTCTTTTCCCGGCTCGGTCTCAAGCCAGGTGATCTCCGCATCCTTGGCAAGTCCTTCCTGCCAGAAACGGGCAAAGGCTTGTTCCACCACTTCTGGCATGGTGGCATAGACATCAAAAATAGTCTCCCAGCTAAAGATTTCTTCACCATTAGCCAGTGCGTTTTGCAATGTCTCCTGGTCACTGAAAAGGCTGACAATATCATACTTTGCAAAGAGCTCTGTCGGGCCATTTATTGCCAGATCCTCCAGTACGGTTAGCTGCAGTTTTACCATGTCAGTGACATCATTCCCAGCCAGGAGAACACGCTCAATGCTTCTATAGTTAATCGGTAACACATCGTGTTTCTTTGTGGCAGTCAGTTTGTCCTGTAAGACCTTCATCTCCGTTATGATAGGCAACATGGCGTCAGCACTCATAACCTTCTTATTTGCTAAAACAAGTACCTTGATTTCCTCCAGCTGAGCCAGGAAGTTTTCCTGGGAACCGTCCTGACCTAGCAAGGCATTTAAACCCTGAAGTGCCTCTTGATAACTGGATTGTTCCAGGATGGTGGGATCTTCGGCCTCCTGCACCGCATCGGCCATAAGGTTCAGGCAAATTAGCAGGGCACTGGCCTCTGGTTCACTTAGACCATCATGCATTTCTTGTTTAGCGCGAACAAAATCCTCCACCTTATGGACATAGCTGGAAAAATCAATGAGATCAAGGAAACTACTGGTACCCTTGAGAGTATGCAGGCACCGAAAAATAGCATCCACGCCATCGGCCCCACAGCCATCAACCTGAATCTCATCCCTGGCCTCATCGAGGAGGGTTAGTGCTTCCAGAACAAATCCTTCCAGTAAATTATTATCGACAGGACTCATACATCCTCCTTATTGCTAACAATACGAGCCAGATTCAACCAATATTGAAACTTTTCATAGCTTGCATTCACCGCCAACAATAATTCCTTTGG
>JAOZSN010000219.1:0-1577 GCA_029939635.1 Deltaproteobacteria bacterium | reverse complement strand
ACCAATATTGAAACTTTTCATAGCTTGCATTCACCGCCAACAATAATTCCTTTGGATAGTTTCCCTGATCTGGGTGACGATAACCTTATTATCATCCACCGCCATAACCCCGAAGTCAGTTTGTTGGTTCTCTGTATTTACATTTCCCATTACAATTGTCCGTTTAGAGACTTAGCCTGGTCATGCCAATATTGATTTCGCCTATACATTACCTGTGTTGCCTGAATTATTTCATCTGGCTGCAATGGTTTAAACAGGAGGTAGGACGCCCCGGATCTCTGACTTCGGCTCACTGTCTCCAAAGATTTATTGGCCGTAACAATTATGATAGAACAACTCGGTCGTTCTGTGCGGAGGCGTTTTATAAGCTTATAGCCATCAATCCCTGGCATGGAGAGATCGGTGATTAACAGATGGTAAGGGTTTTTGAGAAAATCATGCAGGGCCAATACCGGGTCATTAAAAGACGTACAATGAAAATTGTTTTTCTTTAGTATTGCCGACATATATGAGGTAATACCGGGGTCATCATCCACCACCATTATTTTAAATTTTGACAAGTCATCATCATTGGTTGCGGAGTTTTGTTTGTTTGGACCTGTTTCCATGATTATTTTCTACTCCTTAATATCTATGATTTGCTTTAATTGTTTTAAGCTGTAAACAAGTTCACTTTGATATTTGTCAGCAGTAGCATAATCGCTATTTTTACCAGCCATTTCAATCTCTTCGGCGATATCTGCCAGGGCATGGGCATTAATATTTGTGGCACTTCCTTTGAGAAAATGACCAATGGCCTTTATCTCGGCATTATTTTTATTGACAATAGCTTTTGGAAGATCCCGTATCTTTTTCTCGCTGGTCTGAAAAAAAGATTCCAGCAAAACATTGACGATTTGTTCATCTCCCAAGCATCGTTTCAATAACCCTTGTTTATCAAAAAAACAATTTTTCATTCGCTGTTAGCTTCCCCATTTTTCAATCATAACTTTTAACTTTTCCATATCTATCGGCTTGGTTAGAAAATCATTCATCCCAACATCCAGACATTGTTGCTGTATCGCGGTTGTTTTACTAGTCGTCAAAGCAATAATGGGTATTCTATTTATTTGTTCATCAGGAAGTGCGCGAATTTGCAGGGTAGCACCATAGCCATCAAGCCTTGGCATATTGCAATCCATAAACACCATGGTAAACATACCATCTTTGACCGCCTCTATGGCTTCAAGACCATCGCTTGCTGTGTCACATTGATATCCTGCCTTTTTTAAAAGTAATTCAACCAGTAACAGGTTAGTCTCGTTATCATCTACAACAAGAATATTGGTAGCTTTTGTGGTTTTTTTTGATATGGTCATATTCTCATATCCGGTAAAGTTATCATAAACCGTAATCCGCTGGGCTGGCGATTGTCCACTTTGATTTCCCCGCCCAGCAGGGCAACGGCCTCCAGGCAGAACGCCAGACCCAGACCAACACCACGATAAGAACCTGGGCTGCTATCTTCAGCTTGGTAATAATCATCAAAAATGTGATCTAACTGTTTCGATTTAAGCCCTGGCCCCTCATCAGCTATC
>JAOZSN010000218.1 GCA_029939635.1 Deltaproteobacteria bacterium | reverse complement strand
ACGTAAATTTGGAACAGATCAATATAGAGGAGGTTCAATCATGACACGGACAGCATGCAAAACCACAAACACAGTTGATCAGGATGTACAGATAGATGAAGATTTAGCAGAGGTTGGTACAGGAGTTATCCTGGCTGCCTCAACATTGGTAGGGCTCTGGGGTACCGCTTGTATGGCAAGTGCGCTTTTTCAATTCGGCGTCACTGGAGTTATGAAAGGATATATCTCTTCGCTGGCTGGTTGATATATCCCTAAACAACATATTTAAAAAACTTCAAAGGAGGAGAGGTCATGGAAAACGTTAAGGTTCAAAACAAGGTAGAGGCAAAAGAGAATGCTGGTGAAGGAATGGCTCAGGTTGGTATGGGACTCACCCTGGCCTCTGCTGGTTTGATAGCTCTTTGGGGTACTGCTTGCTTTGTCTCAGCTCTGGCTCAAAATGGTGTTTTGGGCATGGTTAAAGGCTGGCTCATGGCAGTTGGTGGTTGATTTTAATTACCAAGATGCAACGACTTGAAAAATTCAATAGATTGAGGAGATAAGACAATGGCTACTGAAGAACAGAGCACAAGAGGAATGGGCGTTTTTGCCGGATTAACCTTTGCTATTGGTGCCCTCATCGGCGCCTGGGCCTTGGCCACCATGACTGCAGGTTTACGTTCAGTAGGATGGGATGTGACCGAGATGACCAGACAGTTTCTGGTTGCCACTAATAACTTGCATGAATACGAGACCTTGGTGGACTACTACACCCATATTAAAGGGGTTGAATACCTTATCGCCGGTGCCTTCTTTGTCGCTTTCACTTATTTTTTCAAGTATGTTGATAAAGGGTATAAAGAGGAAGCAAAGGCTTGCAAATAAGAAAAAATAACGGGAAACAGCTTTTACGCCCTGCCGAAGTATCGGTGGGGCTTTTTTTATGGGCAGTTAACTATAAATGAGGCCTGAACCTTGCAGTAGCAGTATAATACGTATGAAACCCTTGATTAACTAAACCTGGGAGAGGAATATGAAGCTTTGGACGTTTCGCAATATGCTCATTGGAATGGTTGTTCTCTTTGTGGCAGCCTTGATTTATTTTTCTTGGAAGGCTGAGGAAAAACTCCCACCTTTGGACTATTCCATTTTTATTGGCCAGCTCAATGATGGTGAGATTACCAAGGTAGAGATGCGTGGTCATTCTTTGGCTGTGACAGATAAGTTCTCCCGAAGATTTCAGACCTATGCCCCTGATGTGCAAACAGTATTGTCAAAATTAGAGGCAAAGGATGTTGCTATCTCCACCAGGGAGCCAAGGGGCAGTTCAGCTGGCTTTGTCTCTCCCTTACTTTTTATCCTGCTTATGGGGGGCATGTTCTTCATGATGCGTAAGCAACAGCGGGGAGGAGGTGATAGTGGATTTGATAAGGACAAGGCAAAGATTACTCCAGATCAGCAGTCGCAGGTTACCTTTGCTGATGTGGCAGGTATTCCTGAGGCTAAGGCCGAGCTTGTGGAAACAGTTGATTTTCTAAAAAATTCCACAAAGTTTACGCGTCTTGGTGGCCGTATTCCCAAGGGTGTTTTGCTGCAAGGCCCTCCTGGCACGGGTAAAACCTTGATGGCTAAGGCCATTGCTGGAGAGGCTGGGGTGCCATTTTTTAGTATGAGTGGTTCTGATTTTGTGGAGATGTTTGTCGGTGTTGGGGCCTCCAGGGTGCGGGCGCTTTTTGAAGAGGCTAAGAAACAGGAGCCCTGTATTATCTTCATTGATGAGATAGATGCAGTGGGCCGGAGCCGTGGCAGCGCTGGTGCTGCGGGTGGTCAAGATGAACGAGAACAAACCTTAAATGCCCTGCTGGTGGAGATGGATGGTTTTAATTCTGGTGAGACTGTGATTATTATCGCAGCCACCAACCGTCCTGATGTCCTTGATCCTGCCCTGTTGCGTCCCGGTCGCTTTGATCGCCAGGTGAATATTCTTGCCCCTGATGTCAAGGGCCGTGAGAAAATCTTGGCTGTGCATGCTCAGGCCATGAAGCTTGGTGATAATGTCAGTTTTGAAGCCGTTGCCAAGACTACACCAGGGTTTACTGGTGCTGAGCTGGCGAATCTCATGAATGAGTCAGCACTCATGGCTGCCCGCAAGGATAAAGATGCCATTGATCTAATAGATATTGAAGAAGCCAAGGATAAGATCATGATGGGGGCTGAGCGCAAGGGTATGGTGGTCAGTGATGAAGAGCGCAAGGTTACGGCATATCATGAGGCAGGCCATGCCATTGTTGCTGAGTTGTTACCCGAAGCAGACCCAGTACATAAAATTACCATTATCCCACGCGGACGTGCCATGGGTGTTACCCAGCAGGTTCCCCTTTCTGATCGCCATGCCTATAGTCGCGAGTTTTTGCGCAGTCGTATTATGACCTTACTTGGAGGACGTACTGCTGAAGAGCTTATCTATAATGAATTCACCACCGGAGCCAGCAATGATCTGCAGGTGGCTACGGATATTGCCACACGCATGGTGGCAGAGTGGGGGATGAGCGACCAACTTGGTCCCAGGGCGTATGTTATGGCCGATGAAGGTTTTTTGCAAGGTGGAAGCATGCAACGCTCCTACAGTGAGAACACAGCCCAGTCCATTGATCGTGAGATCAACAAGATTATTGAGGATTGCTACCAGCAGACCATGATTCTGTTGGAGGGTAAAATGGCCCATCTTCATAAACTAGCTGAAATCCTTGTTGAAAATGAGACCATTGATGCCCAAGAGGTTGATATCATCATGCAATGTCGTGAATTGGCAGAGTTGGAGAATATTCCTGTGCAACGGTAGTTGTCTATGCGGTGCAACACTGCGCTACACATCTGTTGCAACAGATGTGTAGCATGCCACACTTTCTGCCACACTTTTGTGTGGCTCTGTTTTGAAAGGTAAAATTAATTTTCAGTTTCTTAATTAATTTCTTTAATTCTGTTTTGCTTCATATGGTTTTCTTTGCTCAAAGCTCCTGCCTTCCTGGCTGCATTACAAGTTTACTTAGGTGAATAGTGGAAATTCTCAGCTTACTTTTGTGATTCTCTTTTCTTTTCATCACATCCCTGGCTTACAAGCCTGTTGCACCCGCAACACAATAATTGCCACAATTTCATTGTTCCCTTAAGAGAGCCTGGTGGCACAGCTTGTGCATTTTCGTAACATAACAGCAAAAAATTGAAAAAATGGTTTGTGAGGATGATCCTTGCAAACTGCAGCAAACAAATTCACATGTGTCGATGATTAAGAGGCATCCCGTGACCACACAGAGAAAAAACATATATAGATAAAGAAGCTCTGCGGTCACCTGTCCTATCATTATCGACCAGAAATTTATTACTGTAATAATATGGAGCACTTCAGCTTATATATATGGCTTAGGCTGCTTCAAAAACAAGGAGCGAGGAAATGGGCTTTAAAAAAGGAAAAATTATAGGCCTTGCTGCCATTATGGCCTTGGCGCTTCCCCTGTCGCCTCCCCAGGTAGAAGCTGGAGACGGCATGCTACTCGATAGTCTCAGCGAGTTGTATGAAGGGGTC
>JAOZSN010000217.1 GCA_029939635.1 Deltaproteobacteria bacterium | reverse complement strand
GAGAGAAATGGAACATCCAGTACTATTTATTTCGGTTATTCTGCAATATCTGGGCATGCCAGTACCCCACGGACCAGTGGGAGACACCCTGCTGGCCAAGCTGGTATCACCCCATATGACCTATACTTGGGGCGTTATGCTTTTTCTCGTCATCATGCCTAAGATCACCATGCCCAGTAAACTGGAAATGATCCCCAGCGCTGGCCAGAACTTTTGGGAATTTGCTGTTGGCGGCCTTGAGACCTTTATGCAGGAGCATCTGGGTGAAAAACATGCAGCCTCTCTCTTTCCCCTCATTGCCACCTTTGCCTTTTACATTCTTCTGGCAAATATCATCGGCTTGATTCCTGGCTTCATGTCCCCCACATCAAACCTGAACATTACCCTGGGTATGACCATCATTGTCTGGGTAGTGCATCATTTCCTCGGCCTCAAGCACCATGGCCTTGGCTATATCAAACATTTCTTAGGACCCATGTGGTGGCTGACCCCACTAATGCTGCCCATCGAGCTTATCTCTAACTTTGCTCGTCTGCTCTCTCTCTCCATTCGTCTTTTTGGTAATATCATGGCGAAAGAGACTCTGCTCGGTATTCTCTTTATGCTGGTAGGTGCCTACTTCGGCCCCCTGCCTATTCTTTGCCTCGGTGTTCTGGTGTCTGTTGTGCAGACCATGGTATTTGTTTTGCTCACCGTGCTCTACTGTGCCGGTTCCATTGAGCATGCCCATTGATAAATTAAGTGTTTAGGCTGAAGGCTTTTAAACCGTCCTCAGCCTAAACCACTAAATAGCTATTTTTAATAAGAAGGCCAAATTCTTAAACCCCCATTAGGAGGAAGTAAAATGAAGAAAGTTGTAGGAAGTGTTGTAGCTATCGCTACTGTATTCGGACTGGCCACTGCTGCCATGGCTTCTGACGCTGGCCATGTTGCCACCGTATTTGATAAGTACATCCAGCTTGGTGGTACTAACCTGGCATTTGTATGTCTCGCTGCTGCTCTGGCCGTTGGCGTTGCTGCTTGTGGTTGTGGTGCTGGTATGGGCCATGCTGCTGGTGGCGCATGTATTGGTGTTGCTCGCAACCCCGAAGTTTCCGGTAAAATTACCGTAACCATGATTCTTGGTCTGGCCCTCATCGAGTCCCTGACTATTTACGGTCTTGTTATCGCTCTGATCCTTCTCTATGCTAACCCTCTTCTGGGCTAAGCAGGAATAAGGATACTCAATTTCCCCAGGGAAATTGATGCTTGAAAAGGCTACAGGTTTTCCTGTAGCCTTTTTTTTATTTGGGTTTCAGGGAGCAGGTATCACCTGCCATCACTTTTGCTGACACCTGACACCCGCTCCCTGAAACCTGATCTTTATGCCCATTATTAATCCCAGCAAATCCCCCAATGACCCAACCATTAAAGGGCCATGCCTTCTTCTCATCAACCCTGATGAGATGCGTTCAACAGCAGCATGGGCAAGAAAACAGGGCGCTTTTTCGCATCGTCTATTTAATGGTGAACTCATAGAATTCAAAGGGGATGACACAAAGCCATATTATGTGGCCGGGCCTGCCATTGGCGCTCCCATGGCAGTGATGACCATGGAAAAGCTCATTGCCTTGGGCTGCACAGCAATTATTGTCTACGGCTGGTGTGGATCACTCACTATGGCGCTGAAGAGTGGAGATCTACTCTTGGCACGTTGGGGCGCAAGTGGAGAGGGGACATCCCAGCATTATCCGCTAGCGCATCAACCCGACTCAACTGCGCATCTCCGCAAATCCTTAAAGAAATCCTTGGCTGGTCTTGGAATCAGTGCTATTCATGAGGGTTCAGTGTGGACCACCGATGCCCCCTATCGTGAGCGACGCAGTGAGATAAAGAGGTATGCCGATACAGGAATCAAAGCCGTAGATATGGAGTTTACCGCCCTGGCCACAGTGGCCGCTTTTCGTGGTATTGACATGGCAGCCCTGTTCCTTGTCTCTGATGAGCTCTATCATGATGAATGGCAACCTGCCTTTGTCAATAAGGCCTTTAAAAAGAAAAGTCGTTCTCTGGTGCAAAGCCTGTGCAAAAAAATAACATCCCTATGAGCAATAAGATTTACACTGTCACCCTGGGTTGCCCGAAAAACCGGGTTGACACCGAAGTTATGTTGGGTCTGCTGTCTGAAGCTGGATATGAACCAACTATTGACCCTGATGAGGCAAACATCCTGCTCATCAACACCTGTGGCTTTATCCAGCCTGCAGTGGAAGAGTCCATTGATGAAATTCTAACCCTCAGTACCTTGAAGAAAGCGCGCCCAGAGCTAAAATTGGTGGTTACCGGCTGCTTTGTTCAACGCTATGGTGATGCCCTGGCTCAACAATTGCCAGAGGTCGACCTTTTTATTGGTACAGATGGTTTTCAGGACATCGTTCGTCATCTCCAGGACATGGAATCCAGTCAACCTGAACTACTTGTTACTCCTCGCTATGTGATGAACAGCAACCAACCCCGCATCCTCACCACCCCGAGCCATCGGGCCTACTTGAAGATAAGTGAAGGATGCTCCAACAGCTGCGCCTACTGCCTGATTCCCTCTCTGCGTGGTCCAATGCGCAGCAGAACTGTTGACGACCTACTCTATGAAGCCGGTAAACTTTCCCAGGCAGGGATCAAAGAACTCACCCTGGTTGGTCAAGATCTTACTGCCTATGGGCTGGATCTGGGCAACACATCAGCAAACAACCTTGAGCTACTGCTACAAGGCCTGCTAGCGCAGACAACCATTCCCTGGTTACGCCTGCTCTATCTCTACCCCACCAGAGTCACAGCTGAACTCCTGCAACTCATGGCCAGTGAACCCCGCCTGCTCAACTATCTTGACATACCCCTGCAACATGTTTCTGACCATGTCCTCAAGGCCATGCGTCGACCCTTTGGCAGCCAGCATGTCCATGCGGTAATTGAACGAATCAGAACAATTGTACCTGAGGCCGCTATACGGACGACCTTCATGGTTGGCTTTCCAGGAGAAACTGAAAAAGACGTTGAGGAAATTGCTAATTTTATGCAGCAACATCGGTTACATAATGTTGGCATCTTTACCTACTGCAACGAAGAAGGCTGCCAGGCTGAGAATTTTCCTGGTCAGGTAGCAGAAGAGGCTAAGGAAGAACGCTATACCCACCTCATGGAGATTCAGGCCCCCATATCCCAAACCCATAATCAAGCCATGGTCGGTAAGTCAATTGAGGTACTGGTTGAAGGACTTTCCAAAGAAACAGAACTCCTGCTGGAGGGCCGAGCTCATTTCCAGGCAGCTGATATTGACGGCTGTGTCTATATAAGCGATGGAAACTGTAACAGTGGGGATATTGTCCAGGTTAAGATCAATGAGGCCCATCCCTATGATTTGGTGGGAGAGATTGTTGAGAAGACTGAAGGCTAAGAGAATAGTACCCTTGCTGCCTAACATTTTAAGCTATCACGGAATGAACACTAGACATAAAAAAAGGCCGAACCAGTAACAGGTTCGGCCTTTTTTATGTCTAGGAAAAAGAGAAAATCAATTATTAACGCGTTCTCGCAATTCT
>JAOZSN010000216.1:284-3590 GCA_029939635.1 Deltaproteobacteria bacterium | reverse complement strand
GGAAATATCTTGCCTCGAACAAGAGGCCTTTACCAGAAGTGATTTTCCCACCGTCCCCGGCCCTACCAATACCGCCGAGTTCAGCCTAAGAGCGCCTTGCAGGAGCTGGAGCTGAACGTCGAACCCATCAGTCATGCCCTCTGTAATTTCAGCAGGGCTCACCTGTACCATTTGCTGGGCAACAATGGCCACATCGCTATTTTCCGCTGCATTAGGCGAGGGTGGTGATACAGAAAGCTGTACCCTGCCGTCTTTTTGAGAATCAGCACTGAAAAACGCCCAAACAAGCCCGACAAAAACTCCATTCACTGCCACAGCCAGCCAGTCCTGTTGTCCAGCCATGGCCAAGGCCAGTTGGATCAAAAGAAAGACAGTTATAAGGAAAATTTTCTTTTTCATAGGAAGTAACTACAATATCAGCAATTATCACAGGCACGGCACACGTCATCGTGCTCCACGGCAAAATAATCGTGCACAAAGGCCTTACGGCAGCCTTTAGTATTGCAATATTGTACCATGAGATGCAATTTTTTCTGTTCAGCCAACATTTTTGCTGCTATTTTTTCTTTTCTAAGCTCTGGGGGAAGCGGTGTATCAATGCGTAACGTATGCTGTTCCAGGCTGCCGCTTGTGACACCATACCTATCCAGCATGGCTAAAGCCGTCTCCAGACGAAAATCAACGTGTCGAAAGAGTAGACTCGCCTTAAATGCTTCAAGGCCCTTATCATTAATCTCCTGCGGGTCATCATAAATTGCCTGCCATACCCGCTTATAAAAATCTTCCTGGGGATTATTCCACTTTATAAAATTCATCTGAATAAGTAAGTCATCCTGGTCATAGAGCAGTTTGCAACATGCAGGTTTACCATCTCGCCCAGCCCGGCCAATCTCTTGATAATAAGATTCCAATGATCCTGGAATTTCAGCATGAATCACCGTGCGGATATTATCCTTATCAATGCCCATGCCAAAGGCATTTGTGGCCAGGATGAGATGATTGCTGCCCTGCATGAACATCTCTTGCAGAAGACGACGCCGAGCAGGTTCTAAACCGCCATGATAGGTGAGATGCTTGAGACCTTTACCCTGCAGATTTTCACTGAACCGCTCCAGGGTTTTTATGAGTGAAAAATAAATGATACTATTTCCAGGCTGCCTGGAGACCATCTCCTCAATATGATCGACCTTTTCCTGCCCCCCATAAACATGTGCCACCTCAAGGCGCAGATTGGGGCGCTCCAGACCCAAATTAAAGACAACAATCTCATCCACGCCAAGGCCAAGTTGACGAATAATATCATCCTGAACCTCCGGGGTGGCGGTGGCTGTAAGGGCAATGGTGGGAGGGTTGCCGAGCAGGGCACGAAACTCCTTTATCCGCGTGTAGTCTGGCCGAAAATCATGGCCCCACTCGCTGATACAATGGGCCTCGTCAACGGCCAGCAGGCTAATTTTTCGTCTTTGAATTATCTCAACAAACTCCCTTTTGCGAAACCGTTCCGGCGTCACGTAGAGCAGGGTATATTGTCCAGCGGCCAGCTGACCATAGCGCTCTTCTCGTTCCTGTCGTGATAATGACGAATTAACAAAGGCCGCATCAACCCCTTTGGCCTGTAGGGATGAGACCTGATCCTGCATCAGGGCAATAAGGGGTGAAATAACCAGGGTCAAGCCATCATGCAGCAGGGCTGGAATTTGATAACAGAGAGATTTCCCCATACCGGTGGGCATCATCACCAGGGCATGCTGCCCAGCCATGAGGGTATCAATAATTTCCTGCTGGGCAGGCCGGAAAGAGCTAAACCCGAAGGTGGCCTTAAGGGTAGTGAGAGCACGCGACATGAAAAACCTTAACAATTATTTTGATTACAGACTGAAACTGCTATTATAATTCAATTTCATTCCCCATTGAAGGGAAGAAAAATATTGACAAAATCTAATTTTAGTAATAATTACTAACTATCAACTAAATATTACTTTTCAGGAGACGCAAATGGCATGTAAAGGCGGTTGTCAAAAAGGATTAAGCGATGAGCATAAAGCAATACTTAAGGCTATGTCAGGCATGAGTGAACCTTCAGCCTGCAAGGAAATTGCGGCGGCAATTGACCAGGAATCCAAGAAGGTCAGTTGCAAGCTCACCAGCCTGAAGAAGAAGGGGTATATCAGCAGCCCTGTCCGCTGTAAATATGAGATCACTGACGAGGGTAAGGCAGCCATGTAAGTTGCCCTCTCCCCGACCCAACGCTACTTAAGAGGCTAATTATGAAAATTACCATCGATAAAAACGTCGTAGAATTCGTCCCCGAGACCCCAGCAGAGACAACAGACCTGGAAACCCTGTGGCGTGTCACAGTAGACTGCATGAAGGAGAACAAAAAAATTGTTCCTATTGGTGAATATATCCCTGAGAAGAAAAATTCAGCGCAATTTTTCATTGAGGGTGTTGCCGGTGGCCTAACCTCACGTAATAAAGAGCACCAGGTTGAAGAAGACGCCACCTACTACTGCTCAATCTGTAATAAATACATGAACGTCAAAAAAGGCGAAGGGGTTCCCCTCTGCTGTGGACGTGACATGGAAGATATGGGGTAACAGCCCAGCAAGGTCTAATCTTTGCTCATTTAGGCCTTGCTGAACTGCTTCACGCTTGAGGAGGAAACAAAATGGATAAATATGAATGCCCTTGTGGCTATGTATATGACCCTGCAAAGGGTGACGCAAATAGCAACGTAGACCCAGGTACAAAATTTGAGGATCTATCCGACGATTGGGTCTGCCCATTATGCGGTGCCAGCAAGGATCTCTTTACTAAGGTAGATTAGTTACCCTGGAATAGCACAGCACAAAAAAGCCCTGCCATAATGGCAGGGCTTTTTTGTGCTTATAATGTTCAACCGCAATTTCTATGCTGCCTATCAGCGTTGAGCGACTTGTTGTATTCCCAAACTACCATTGAAATCATGAGGATAATTAACCTACTAAGCAGTGGCGACAGCCAATTTACACCCCAAGGCCTTGGTTACCTTACTGACAGTGGCAAACTGCGGATGACCATTCTCAGACAAGGCTTTGTACAGGCTTTCACGGTTCAGACCTGCCTCTTTTGCTACCTTTGTCATACCTTTTTTCTTGGCGAGGTAACCCAAGGCAATAATAAAAAGTCGAGGGTCATCATCCTGAAAGGCATCGTTGAGGTATTCGTTTATCTCTTCCTGGGTCCCCAGGTAGTCAAAAGGGTTATAAGGAGTAGTCTTAGTGTCCATGATTCCCTCCTATATCGTTTTCATAGGCACCAACAATA
>JAOZSN010000216.1:0-274 GCA_029939635.1 Deltaproteobacteria bacterium | reverse complement strand
TCGATATTGTTCAGTTGGTTGGTTAACCAATCGAAGAAATCAGTCATAAGATTAATGCATTCCAATGGACTTGGTGGCTGATACTCAATCTCATTGGTTTCTGGGTCACCAACAATAACATCAATGGCGCTGCAAGAAAAAAAGACAAGAAAGGGAAGGTACAAAGATCGTGACATAAGAGTTTATCTCCAATTTTTTATGTGAACACGTTGCGCTCAACCAAAGCGATAGACTATAAGAGGGTTACTTCATGGCAACAACCTTTTTTCACCTT
>JAOZSN010000080.1 GCA_029939635.1 Deltaproteobacteria bacterium | reverse complement strand
ACGCCCGTTGAACTGGGCATAAATGGTGAAAATGGCCCACCACTCAAGATCATTATCAAATTGAACGGCAATACCGTCATCAACACGACGAACCACGGTGCCGCCAATCTCTAAGGTGAGCAGGCTATTTTGGCCCTGCAGAAAAATACTTACCTCGCAGGGCGTATCATCATCGACATCATAATCAGAGGCGACAAAAAGCCCATTCATACTGATATTGGTCGACCGACCACAAATTTCCGATTCATGGCCCGTCGGCTGAATAATCACCGTGGCCTCATAGTCCACCCGCAAGCGGTGACGTTTTTCTTCTGTTGCCCCCATCGTTCGTTCCTTATACAGTAGAGTCTCTTGAATAATTAGATATTCAGTTCAAAATACCCATTAGATTAATCTGACCACGTGCTCTATAATACTCATTCATCCCCGGGCAGGACAACCAAGAAAAAATATTCTGCTATTTTTTTTTAATCTGTTCCATGGAGCCTTCCCACTACGTACGGGCCGAGCAAACCCTTTATATAAAGTATTCGTTCCTAAAAAAAAGTAAACAGTAAAAAAACCATTTATATAGCAATTTAATATCCTTTTATTCCAGATAGTTATGCCGTTGTTTGAATTTTTTATTAAAAAGAAATTGCATGCCGACCAGCAAAAAGGTACTTTAACTTCTTTTTTTCTAATTATGCGAGTTGCCTTTTACCCCAACAATCATATCCAAGGACACAACCATGGGCACGAACCACTCTTCAGGCCCCAAAGAAGAATGTGGCATCTGTGGCATCTTTGACCATCAGGACTCTGCCAAACTGGCTTATTTCGGCCTTTACGCTCTACAGCATCGGGGCCAAGAAAGCGCCGGCATCACCTCCTCTGATGGCACCAACATTCACGAACATAAGGCCATGGGCCTGGTTTCCGAAGTGTTCCATGAGGATGATTTTGACAAGCTAAAGGGAGATATGGCCATTGGCCATGTCCGCTACTCCACCACGGGTGCGTCCAATCTAGTCAACGCCCAGCCCTTCACCGCCACCCACCGTGGCGAGACCTATGCCGTGGCCCATAATGGCAATCTGGTAAATATCCGCCACTTGCGCAATGAGCTGGAAGATAAGGGTTCCATCTTCCAATCCACCATGGACAGTGAGGTTGTGGTTCACCTCCTGGCTCGTGAGTGCGACAGTAACCTTAAAGAAGCGGTCAGTTCCACCGTCAAGCAGCTTCAGGGTGCCTATTCCATCCTAATGATGACCCATGACAAGCTGGTGGCCATACGTGACCCACAAGGATTTCGCCCCCTCTGCCTGGGCAAGCTCCCCAATGATGGCTATGTCCTGGCCTCTGAAACCTGCGCCCTTGATCTTATTGAGGCCGAATATATTCGCGACATCGAGCCTGGTGAGGCACTTATCATCAGTAAAGATGGTATGGAGTCATTCTTCCCCCAAGGCAAACAGAAAACAAGCTTCTGTATCTTTGAACATGTCTATTTTGCCCGTCCTGACAGCGATATCTTTGGTTTTAACGTCTATAATTATCGTAAACGTACTGGTGAAATCCTGGCCAATGAGTGCAAAATCGAAGCTGATTTTGTCATGCCCTTTCCAGACTCCGGCAACTATGCTGCCATTGGCTACTCCCAGGCCTCTGGCATCCCCTTAGAGTTTGGCGTTATCCGTAACCATTATGTAGGACGGACCTTTATCCAGCCATCTCAGTCAATGCGTGAGTTTTCCGTACGGGTGAAGCTCAACCCAGTGCGCTCATTTTTAAAGGGCAAGCGAGTCATTATTATTGAGGATTCCATCATCCGTGGCACCACAGGTCGCAGCCGTGTTAAGGCATTACGCCAGGCTGGAGCCAAAGAAATCCACATGCTTATTTCGTGCCCCCCCACAGTTAATCCATGCTTTTATGGTGTTGATTTCCCTAATACAGACCAGCTCATAGCTGCTCAAAAATCCATTGAAGAGATTCGTGAATACATGGGGCTGGACACCCTCTATTACCTGAGCCAGGAAGGCCTGGTTGAGGCCACCAACATGAGCAGTGACAAATTCTGCCTGGCCTGCTTTAACGGCGAATACCCAATAGAACCAGATCGCGGTTTTCATAAGCATACTTTAGGCTGCGGATGTAATAAGTAGGAAGAGTTTTCCAGCACCTCATCTTCGTCCGTTTAGGCCTTCTCACATAGCTCAGACACCGCGTCGCTGTTATGCTTCGAAGGCCTAAACGAACAAATCTAAGGCACTTAAAAACTCTTCCTATAAAAACTATTGGCTTACGGTTTTCAGATCGGTTACTACGGCTTACATTTCGGGGTGTTGCTGTCAACCGTAGGTGTGGAGTAAAGCGGAACGACTGTCCCGAAAAAACAGACCGTAGGGAAGTTTCGTCCCGTAAACCTTACGTTTATTAGGTAAAACCATGTCATTATCCCGTGCCCGTGAAGTTTTGCAGATTGAGGCAGATGGTATTCTGGCCGTCATAGACCAGCTTTCCTCTGATTTTGACAAGGCCATTGAACTGATCATGGCCTGCCCGACCAGGCTAATCGTTACAGGCATCGGCAAGTCAGGCATAATTGGCCAGAAGATTGCTGCCACCTTGAATTCCACCGGCACGCCTTCGATCTTCCTCCACCCGGTGGAGGCCATGCACGGTGACCTGGGTATTGTTGCCCCTAGTGATGTGGTACTGGCCCTCTCCTACAGCGGCGAGACAACCGAGCTCAACATGCTCATGCCTACCTTTAAAAAACGGGGAGTGAAGACCATTGCCCTTACCGGCAAGAAAAATTCTACCTTAGCCGGTTTTGCCGATGCAGTGTTGGCGGCTGAGATTCCCCAGGAAGCCTGTCCCTTAGGATTGGCCCCCACGGCATCCACCACCGCGGCCCTAGCCATGGGCGATGCCCTGGCCGTGGTTCTTATTGATCGCAAAAATTTCTTAGCCAGCGATTTCCGTTATAACCATCCGGGCGGTAGCTTAGGAGAACGCCTGAAGACCAGAGTCTCCGAGGTGATGCTCATTGGTGAGCAGATGCCAGTTGTCGGTGAGGACACACCGTTTCTAGAAGCAATCAAAACTCTCAACACCAAGAACCTGGGGACAGTATTGATCTGTGCTGAGGACACACTGCTTGGCATTATTACAGATGGTGATATCCGCCGACTCATCACAGAGCAGGCTGATTTCAGCTCCCTGCAGGTAGGTGCGGTCATGACCCGTTCAGCCAAGACCATAGATAGTGACCAATTAGCGGCAGATGCCCTCTCCATCATGCAACGCCACGAGTTCACCGCCTTACCAGTGGTTGACCACGGCACTCTCCGTGGCCTCCTTCACCTCCACAACCTGCTCGGCAAGGGAGAATTCAGAATGCTGGTGTAAATATATCTATCCAGTAGCACCTCATCTTCGTCCATTTAGTCCTGCTCGAGTACACTAGTACGCTTCGCAGGCCTAAATGGACGAATCTAAGGCGCTACTGAATAGATACGGTTCACAGTTAAGGGCAAATTTGTACCGCCGCTAAATTACTACGTGTAAAGAAAGATTGCAGGTTCCAGGAAAAGCTAAATATCTTGCCCGCCTGACACCCGACACCGCAGTTAAAAATCCTCGAAATCATCATCATCAAAGGGAATAACCTCCTCGGCCTGGTTGCTCCGCGCGGCCTCCTGGGGCTTTGCTGCAGGAAGTTGCTTGATGGGCTGGGCTGGAGTGGCTTTACTTTGTGTTACCGGTGATGCTGCTTGCGGAGCCGCCACCCTTGCTGCCGGAGCAACAGCCGACCCACCTGTCTGCCTACCAGCTAAGGCGGCCAGCTTATCAATGGAATGCTGGACAACAGCTGTATGGGCGTGTAACTCCTCGGCGGCGCTGGCCGTTTCCTCGGCGCTGGCGGCCACTCCTTGAATAACCCGATCCATCTCTGTCACCGTGGTGTTTATCTGCCCCACACCCTGGGCCTGCTCAGATGAGGCGGTGCTGATCTCACTAATCAAGGTACTGATCTTATCAGCATTAGCCGCCACCTCATTAAACTCATCCGTGGTTTGATCCACCAGACCTGAGCCCTCCTGCACCCTATTTCCTGTTTCCTCGATGAGAACAGAGGTATCCTTGGCTGCCTCTGCTGCACGTAAGGCCAGGTTCCGTACTTCGTCAGCCACCACTGCAAAACCTGCGCCTGCCTCACCAGCCCGAGCAGCCTCCACTGCCGCATTCAAGGCCAGAAGATTTGTTTGAAAGGCAATCTCATCAATAGTCTTAATAATCTTAGAGGTTTCCTCACTGGCGCGGGTAATCTGTCCCATAGATTCGGTGAGGGCCACCATCGATTGACCAGCCTTAGCAACCACTCCAGATGTTTCCTGCATGATGGTATTGGCCTGGGCAGCATTCTCTGAGTTCTGCCGGGTCTGGGAGGCCATCTCCTCAATGGCAGCCGAGGTCTCCTCAATAGAAGCAGCCTGCTCGCTTGAGCCTTCTGCCAGTTTTTGGCTCCCATCGCCCAAGCTCTCCACCACCCGCCGATTCTGTGCCCCGGCAGTAAGCAACTCGTCCACCACCTGCCCAACCTGGCCAGAGATACGGCGCATGAGGACAAAACCCATTATAAAAACTGCCATAATTATCACACAAAGAGAAATAAGAACCGTGACAATACCCTGTCGAACAGAGCCAATGGTTGTCTGGGCTGTCTCATGAAACATGGTGTCAGCAGCCTTTTTGATGAGGGCAAGCTCCTTCTCAAGTTCATGGATATGCTTCTTAGCAGGCCCCATGAGCTTATTACCCTGCAAGGTGGTAATAGAAGAATCTCCCTTCACCTTACTTACCACCTCGGCAAACGCCTGATAATAGCCAGTCAAAGATTTCTCCAGTTTATTCGCAGCGGCGACTACATCGGTAGAGAGTTCATCATCAGCATTGACCAGGGCCATCACCTCGGCCACCGAGGCCCGTGTGATAGTCTGCTGCTTAGCATCGCTCTGCAGGCATTTCTCCTGCTTTGAACTATTACCAATATTAAGGAGAAAATCTTTCTCATAGCGGCGATGGAGCAACATGCCTATCTCACACCGTTCTAACCTTATCAGCAGGGGAGCATCGCTCTCAGAGAGCATGGTCACATTAGCTAGGTTGCCCCTAAAGGTGACAATGACCACTGCCCCTAATATGACAATAAGCAGTACGGGAACGGCAAAGCCAACAAGTAAGAGCTTCCTTATATCCATCTGTTTCATTATTTTCTCCTACAACCAGTGCGTGGGTTTCTTGCGTTCATCTCTTGAGCAACATTAGTAATAATTCCAGTATAGTGATTTCAACCCATGAAGTGAAATTTTATTTTACAAACCCGCTGATTCCACGCGAACCAGGGGAGCGCAACCACGATACACCCCGTACAAGTACCTAGATTAAGGGAAAAATTGTCGCGCATGGACATGGCAATCCTATTGACAAACAAGCTCTTTTTGGGTAATTTCATGCCTTGCTTTTGTATAATATGCCCATTTGCCATGAAGGGCTTGAGACCGACATATGAAAAGAGGAAGTTATGGCAATCACCAGTAAAGAAATCAATGCAAGCTTTAGCGCTGAAGTAACAGAGATTCCAGGCGGCGAAAATCTTAACGCCTGTTTTTCCTGCGGAGCGTGTAGTGGCGCCTGCCCAGTAAGTCAGGCCATCCCAGAATTTGACCCGCGGAAAATTATTCATACGGTTCGCATGGGACTCAAAGAACAAATCCTGAACTCTGATTTGCTCTGGTATTGTTCACAATGCCAAGGCTGTGTCTTTGTTTGCCCCCAAGATGTGCGCTTTGCCGATATCATGGGTGCATTACAAAAGATAGCCTTACGGGAAGGAATCATCAGCCTGGATGATCTACGTGAAAAGGGCAAAATTGCCTGGGTTGAGCGTGACCAATGTGTCTCCTGCCTCACCTGCGTGCGCGTCTGTCCCTTTGAGGTACCAGTCATTGACGAGAAGGGTGTGGCGACCATTGACCCAGAGAAATGCCGAGGTTGTGGCATCTGTGTCTCTGAGTGTCCGGCCCAGGCCATTAAACAAAACGAGTCTGCCGATGCGAAATTAATCGCTGTGGCAGGTTAAAAAATACGGAGAAGCAGATGAGTTTTACTCCAGATATCCAAGCATTTGTCTGCCATTATACCTCCCAGCAGACCCTTGCTGAAGGTGTTGAACAGTTAAAGGCCGATGGCATGCCAGAAGGTATTACCCTCAATCGCCTGGTTTGTACTGGCAAGTTGCAGGTATCCACCCTGCTCAAAGCCTTTGAAAATGGTGCGGATGCAGTCTATGTTGTTGGCTGTCCTGCTGATAAATGCCATAACCGCCAAGGTTCCATGCGCGCCGCCAAACGCGTGCTGGCTGTAAAAAAGGCCCTTGAAGAGCTTGGCGTCGAGCCTGAACGGGCCGAGATGTTTCACACCGAACGTGGTTTCCACCCTGAGTTTCTTGAGGCTGCGAAACAGATACATGCTAAAATCAGTACACTGGGTTCCTGCCCATTTAAGGGGGAAGACAAATGATAGTTGCCGAACGTAAACCTGCTGGTGAAATCATTGAGATGGTCAAGGATGCTAAAAAAATTCTTGTCCTTGGTTGCCGTGGCTGTGTCTCTGTCTGTTCCGCTGGAGGTGAACGCGAGGTAGAAATTATTGCCTCCTTAGTACGCCTTGGCCTGCAGAAGCTTGGTAAGAAGGCAAAAGTTACTGAAGGCTCCCTGGTACGCCAATGCGATAAAGAATATATTGATGCCATTGACCAGTGGAAGGGCAAGTATGACGCCATTCTCTCCACGGCCTGTGGTGTGGGCGTCAACTTCATATCTACTCTGCGCCGAGAAGACACCGTCTTTCCAGCCCTCAACACCTCCTTTATGGGCGGTTCTGTGGAGCAAGGCATCTGGGCCGAGCAATGTGCTGGCTGCGGCGATTGTGTCCTGCACCTCACCGGCGGTCTTTGTCCAGTGGCTCGCTGCGCCAAAAGCCTTATGAATGGCCCCTGCGGCGGTTCCGTTGATGGCCGTTGCGAGATAGATCAAGATGTGGAATGCATTTGGCAATCGATTTATGATAAATCTAACCGTACTGGCCAGGAGGCCAATATGGATCGCATCGCACCTATCCGCGACTGGTCTTCCGCCGGTCATGGCGGGCCACGCAAGGTGGTACGGGATGACTTAACGGTATAAGTCTTTTTTTCGCTGCGAATTACGCGTAATTAGTGTAATTCGCAGCAAAGAAGTTAGGGCCGCAGGATCAAGTCAGCTTCCTTTTGGGCAGCCAGAATGGCATACATATTAGAGGCAATGCCCACCTGCACCTTTTCCTCCAGACCAAAATGTTTGAGACAAACGCCGCAGGCAATAATCTTTACCCCCAGCTTTACTAACTCCTGGGCCTCAATCAAGACAGGAGAGCCAGCGGCAACCAGTTTGACAGCAGAGTTAACCAGGGTGATGTGGGTAATATTCTCGCCAAACTGGGCCAGGGTATCAAAATAGGCCACCATAAGTCGTGCCCCCAAGCCATCATCACCGCGCCCCATAAACTCAGAGGAGATATGAACAACAATACGCTTGTTCTGGTGTGGCCCCGGGCAGTCAATAGCGGGTTCGGGACCAACCTCACCGCCAGTAACACCCTGCTGAATAGTCAGCCGGAAATGATCCCCTAGCCCTGACACCTGCACTCCATGACCCTGGCTTTCAGCAAAACGTCGAACATTATCACGGGCTGCCTCATTATCAACAACAACAACTAAGTCATCACCTGCCATCTTTGCCAGACGATCCTTGGTACGGATAACAGGCTGAGGACAGTTGAGACCTACGCAATCAAGAATAACAGGAGAAGACATAAGAGAGATCGCCTTATTTCAACTTTACTTTTCATGTTTCAAATCCAAACTGTAAAAATACCTCACCCCAGAACAAAAACAAAATAGGTAATTCCAATCACTACCGTGCAACCTATTGCCCACCACCTCAAACTCTTAATAGACCCGAAAATAATAGCGGTTCAAATCAAACAACCCGGCCTGAATGGGCTGCTCCTCAAAAAATCGTTTCTGGAACCAGTCGTAGTGCTGCCAGAAATCATCATCACCACGATTCACACCAAACTTCGCCATCTGCTCCATGCCATTACCACTTCCATTAAAATGGCTAAGCATTTCTAAAAACTCGGGCAAATCCTCCACGGTTACATCAAAAAAGTAATTGGGATACGAGCCTATAAAACCCTCGACAAAAGTAACGGTATCTCGCTCTGGATTGAGATTTTTCTTTTCAGTAAAGACCACTGCGACATTGTCATGCCAACGATTAACGATGATAGAACCTACCACATCCTCCTTATCATCCTCGGGATTAACACGAATACGCAGATAGGCCACGTTGGCATTATACCCGTTAAAACTCTTTACCAGATCCGTACCGGGCCGTGCCGCAGCCCGGAACCCATGCAATACATCATCTCGACTCTGGTAGCTCTTTGGCAACTCAGGGTATTGCTCATTTGCGGCCATATAGTTGATGGGATCAAAACCTATGCCACAGTCGGGTCGCAGCTGGTGGTTGATCACATTTTCAACAAACTCACGCTTGGGGTCATCTGTGCTAAAGGCATCCTTAACAGGCATCTGAGAGATATAATAATAAAGATCGCGTAGCTTGATGCCCTGGTTCCAATCCTGCATGAGAACCCGACGCTTCTGCAGGGGCATAAACTCCAAGAAACTACTTTCCGCCTCCACCCGTAAGGCATCCATATAACTGCGCACCATATACTGGTGCCCCACATTACCGAAGACATCAAAGCCAGCCACCAAGGCATAATAAATACGTTCAAAGAGGGGGTAATCAATAACCCACATGGTGCGTGGCAGGTTTCCTATGGCACCACGGTGTACCGAGGCTGAATCAAAATGGCGAAAAACGGTAAGCAATGGGGCATCCTCAGCCTTATTGCCTGGCCAAATGGCATCAATTCCCATGCCATCGTAATTGTGCGTCATATAAAAATTTTGCCGGTAACGATAATAGCTGACCTGCACATCCTGGTAGCGGTTCCAAACCACGTTGGGCACCCTGAACTCACTGCCCTTTTCTATGGGCATCCGGAGATTACCTTGCTGATATTTCAACAGGGCAGGATATTGGACGCTCAAGTCATGGTCTGGATCAAGAAACATTATCCAAAAATGATCGTTGATAACATTGAGGGCAATCTGCCCCTTGCACACCGGCCCACGAATAAAGGTCTTGATGATATAATTACTGTTGTCCAGCAAAAACTGGTAGCGTGAGCGTGGTGGAATCTGCTCAAAGGTCAAAAAAGGATTCGCCGATTCTTTAAGACCATAACCCATGACATGGGGCTCTTGTAACCATTCAGGCGCAATGAATAGCTCTTTGAAACGGTTCATCACCTCATCGTTTAAATCAAAGACCATATGGGTCTTATGAACAATGGTGGAATAAATTTTACGGAAGCGATAATAAAAAATTTCCGCCTCTGGATCATCATAGGGCCGCACCTTGTTAATCAACCCCACCGGCTCACCAGAAGGAGTGGTGGAGCGCACCAATTCATAATAGTCCTTACCGGTAAATCGTATCTGAGCCAGAAAGAGATGCTCGTATAGATATCTGGCCGTCATGCTATACTTAGCATAGGGCATATTGAAGAACTGCTCCCACTTGGCGATCTCCTTGGCATCGGCCGGGGAGGGAGAGACCAGGGCAGCCTGCTCACTCACCGTTGGCCCTTTAGCTCCTTGGGTCAACCAGCCAGCAATACTATTAAACTCTTCCTTGGTTAAGGGTGGAAAGCCAAAGGGCATACCGCGATTGGGATGCTTTTCCAGATAACCACCCAACTCTATGCCGGTGGCAGAGCAGGTCAGATCTCTCTCTTCTGAAAAATAGTCTCCCACACTCTTGGGGTTCTCCATCTTATGCGAGAGTAACTGCAGCATGGTAGAGTTATTTTTACCAGCCTCTACACTACTTTCCGTCACAGAAAAGAAACCCTTCTGACGCCACTCCTCGGTGGACTGAGCATCGGTAAAGAGGCGGGTTGGATCCATAGTTGTCAGACGCCTAGAGTCATAAACCATCTTCTTGGTACCGCCACGGTCAACCCCTTCATAGGAGCTGAGTTTAAGCTGGCAAGGCGAATTATAGCAGGAATGGCAGACAACACAGCGTTTATCCAGGATGGGTTTAACCTCAGTGAGGTAATCAACATGGCGGGAAGGCATATCAAAAACTACTGGAGGTAGAGCCTTAGGCCCACAGGCAGCCAGAAAAAGCAGGAGAAGGAGGGTCAGGATATAATTACGCATGGAAAATCCTTACAGAAGTGCAGAAATATTCACGGGTTAACAGCTAGATATCATCTTGACTAGCACCAGGACTGACAAAAGTCAAGAGATGGAGGGAAAGCAAATAGGAGAGGACGGCAGCAGCAACAGCAGCACAGAAAACACTTTATTCCGTTTTATTTTGAGCAGCGCGCTTCTCCGCCTTCTTGACAGAAAAGGCAGTTAACCACGTTTCAAACTCCGCAACCGGGACAGGCTTAGTAAAGAGATAACCCTGGAGCAAATCACACCCCAAGGCCCCAAGACGACGGGCAATCTCCTTGGTTTCCACCCCTTCGGCCACGACCTTCAATCCCAGGTTGTGGCCCAAATCAATGGTGGACTTGACAATAACAGCATCCTTTTCCCGGTTGAGCATTTCCATGACAAAGGACTTGTCGATCTTTACCTCGCTCACCGGCATCTCTCCCAGGTACGAGAGAGATGAATAGCCGGTACCAAAATCATCAATGGATATCTCAATACCAATTTCACGCAGACGGAAGAGAATTTTTAAGGCCAGTTCAGGATCATTCATCACCGAGGTTTCAGTGATCTCCAACATCAGGCTATCCTTAGGCAAATCAACCGATGCCAGCAGACCAGTGAGTGTCTCTGGGAGATCAGGATCAAGCAGTGTCTGTACGGCAATATTCACCGAGGCCTTTAATTGGAGTCCCTGGCCATGCCATTTTTTCAGCGCCTTACAGGTAGCCTGTAACACCCAGTTAGTTAACGGCCCAATCAGACCAGTGCGCTCAGCCATGGGAATGAATTGATCCGGCATGATAAGCCCAAACTTTTTATGCTGCCATCGTACCAACACCTCTACCGCCTCAACATCCAGAGTTCGACTGCAAACCTTGGGCTGAAAATAGATAACCAACTCATCATTCTCAATGGACTGGCTCAACTCCGCCATCAGGGTAAGGCGTTGAGAGCTATGCTGATCAATTTTAGAGGAATAGATAAGGTAATCGCGTTGGGAGTTCTTGGCTACATACATGGCAATATCAGCACGCTGCACCAAGGTATCCACATCCTGACCATGCTCAGGAAAGAGGGTTACTCCGATACTACATTTCACATTAAGGGGCATATCCTCCTTCAAAACAAAGGGGGAAGAAAACACCTTGGTAATCTTAGCAAGAATTACCTTAATATCTTTGCTGTTGCTCAAGGTGGAGAGAAAGACGGCAAATTCATCACCCCCAAGACGGGCAATGGTGTCAGAGGGACGTAAAGCATTCTGCAGACGCAGACTCACCTGCTGCAAGAGGAGATCCCCCTGATAATGCCCTAAGGTGTCATTTACCTCCTTAAAATGATCTAAATCAAGGATAAGCAGAGCAAGGAGCTGTTCACTGCGATAGGCCACACCGATGGCCTGCTGCATCCTGTCCAGCAGTAATGAGCGGTTGGGAAGGCCGGTGAGAAGATCATGGGTGGAGTTATGCATGACCTTATGTTCCAAATCCATGGTTTGCTGACGCAGTTCCTCAGTCTGCTCAGTAATCATGGCGCTGGCTTCATAGGCTATAATCGAACTGACATACTGACCCCAAAAAGCAAAAATAAAGGGCAGGGCATCAAGTACCCAAAGGACATAATTCTCCTTCTGGGCCTGGTACAAACCATTGAGACTTATGGAACCGTGGTTGAGAAAATCACTACCCACGGTGGCAATAATAATGGCCACCACAGCAATCACAACACCATAAATGGCATGCCGGGTTGCCTTAGAGCGCATAAGCGCCACATTACGGGAAAAGGTCTGACTGTGCAGAGACAGGGGAACTTGCATGCCGGATAGAGATAAAATTTAAGAAAAAGGAGAGGATACCATATATAACCTAGCACCCACGTAGACTTTACATGGTACTGGTATGCCCCTGCCACTGTCAAGAAAAAGAGCCTCCCCGCATGTGACGTGTGGGCGAGTCTCAACCGTTGACAAGTCATGAATCTCAGCCTAAGCTGACATGTAAGACATGACATCCTTCAAAAAAATATCCCACCTACTTATGCCCCGCAGCCATGAACAACTGCTGCGCCTGCTGCTTGTTGTGGCAGCAGCCACCACCCTCTTCACTATCCTCCTCATTCCCATACGAATCCAAGGTGAAAGCATGGCTCCACGCTATCACACCGGCATGTTCAACTTCTGTTGGACGGGCAGCTACTGGTTTCACGAACCGCAGCGCTTTGATGTGGTGCTCATCACCCTGGCCGGCCCTAAGGTCATGCTGCTTAAAAGAATTATTGCCCTGCCCGGTGAGACCATTGCCTTTCAAGATGGCCAGACACTCATCAACGGCCAGCCCCTGGCCGAACCCTATATAAAAAACCCATGGGGCTGGACAATGACACCCCGCGTGATACCAACTGGCACCGTGTACGTGGTGGGAGATAACCGTGATATGGCCATGGACAGCCATACCTTTGGTTCTGCCGCCCTTAACCGTATCAAAGGACAACCCCTATGGTAAAAAAAATTGCTCTTTGTAGTGTCGTCTTGGTTATGGCTCTACTTCTCTGGCAGTGGCTCTTCCCCTCAGAGGAAGAAAAAATCCGCCGTCAATTCAAGAATCTGGCCGTACAGGTCAGCAAAAAGCAAGAAGAATCAGCAGTCATAATGGCGCTGAAGATGAAAAAAATCCAACAAAGTCTCGCCCCCTCCTGTGCAATCATCATGGAGGAACGAAACTTCCGCCAGAGCTTTGCACCCAGTGACATCAGCCGTTTTCTCATCGCCTTCCGTAATTATTTCCCTAACCTGGAGGCCTCATTCTCTGACCTGAATGTCACCATCCAGGAAAATAAAGCCCATCTAGAAGCCACCATCACCCTCAAAAGTAATGCCAGCGGCGACCAGGAGGCCCTACTGGAAAATCATCTCATCCATTTCCAACTGGATAAAGGTGAAGAGCAGTGGCATATCATTAATGCCTCCCTGCCACCAGCCCTGGCACGCTAAAAGCATCAACCACAAAAAAAGGGTGCGCTCCCCTTTTGGGGAGCGCACCCTTTTTTTGTTT
>JAOZSN010000079.1:3533-13462 GCA_029939635.1 Deltaproteobacteria bacterium | reverse complement strand
TGGTCTATCTTAACAGGTTTTCGCTACAAGATCCCTGTTCAGGCTATGCTCTACCCGAAAATCGGTTTTGAATATAATCATGGCAGCAAATACCATTGCTCCATGACCAGTGGCAGCGTAGAGCTATATAATAAACTTGCCACCCGTGGCGATGCCTATGAAGTCTATTATATTCAGCCAGCCAGCAGAAATCTTTTCTTCCGAACCGGTTATACCTATATCGACTATAAATATACTCGTTCAGGCATGCCCACAGGTGTACCCGCCGACAGTAATACAGAAATGGAAAACATTTACTTCCTGATGGATGTCCGTTTTTAGGTAGTATCTTTTTCAGAAGTAGCACAAGGAGCATAAAAAAAGGCCGATTCGGAAATTCCGAATCGGCCTTTTTTTATGCTCCTTGTGCTCTATTCCTCTCTACCCTATTTCTTCTGCATCTCGGCCATAGCCCAACACAAAGCAATAGTGGGGGCAACAAAAAGCCCAGTAACAAGGAGACTTTTTCGAAGCAGTATCCCATTTTTAGCCAACTCAGCAGCCCAGGCCATGGAGGTATCGTTTCCTGCAGCCAGACCCATGAGGGGGAAAAAAAGCGCTACCAAGAGTAATAGCACCCCTTCACTGATGAGTAGTTTTTTGGCAAAAATTGTTGCGCCACGCAACAGGGTATGAACCAGGATAAGACGGCCATAGAGATGCTGCGCGGTGGTCATTTGCCGATTTAACTCCTTGATAAGCTTCGTGCCCTGCCTGATATCGCTGGGTTGACCACTGGTGATACATGCCAAGGCATCTTTATTTTTCTTGCTCGCCCCATAGACCGTGGTCTGAAAATCTTTAAACATCGACTTATACTGATATGACTTCCAAAAAATTTGGTACGATTTCAGGCGCTGTGCTTGGCTTTCCAAGGTTGCCTGAATCTGCTCCACCTTGGCACGACGCAAACGATTACAGATGGTGAAAATTCCCTTACTGCGCTCAGAGACATCAAGAATATCGTAATATCCCTGGTGCTGCAATTGCCCGGCAAGCTTCTCCAGGCTGGCCTTGTTTTCCTTAATCTGGCGGTCATTCTTATCCATCCAGATTTCCAGGGCCTTGAACTCCCCTTGAGCGGCCTGCAGATTTTCTTTGGCTTCTACATTGAGCATTTTATACTGCTTGAGCAACACATCTTCCACCATGCCCTGAATAGGCAGCAGCAATGGATCTAACAAAACCTTAATAAAGAAATCCTGCTGACCAGCCACCAGGCTGCGCAGATACCTGGATTCCCGCTCATTAAGGCCTTCCCGCACAGCCAACTGCAGACGGCGATATTGTACATCAAGGCAATCATAATCTGCCTTCAAGGCATTATTAACTGCCTCCTTGGCATTCCAGTAATCCTTCTGCTCCTCGTAAAACCGTGATAACAGAATATTAACATAGACAAGCTCATTGGAACGATGGGCCAGGTTACGTGCCTCTTCCAGGTAACGTCCCATGTCACTATGCCGATTCTGCTCCAGTGACCAAAAAGCCAGGGCGATGTTGGCGGCAAAATAATTCCCATCCTTCCTCTTGCTCTCGTTATGGAGGAGGGTTTCAGCCTGTTCATACTGGCCCACCCGTAAACAGTCCAGACCCATATGAAGGTTGCGATTATCAAAAACCAGCTTCCCCCCTGCATAGATGGCATCCCACTTAGAGTGGGAGGTAAAGACAAAATTCCATAAAAATCGAGGCTGAAACACCGCAAAAAGATCAAAATAGGTAACAACAGTTAACAGTTTATGATTACGCCGCAAATCTGCTGTTTTCACCCCTTGCGCCAATTCAGCCACCAGGGCAGGATCAAGGGGAAAGACCTCCTTATAGAGATCGTTAATCTCGGCAAAGTCAAGATAACCAATATCGGCCAAGGCCCACGAAGCCATGGTCAGGCTGCGGCACGGACAGGCAGAGGGATGATGGTCAGTCATAGCGCAGAAGAAACATTCGGTACCATCGCCTAAGATAGGCAACGAGCGGTAGGCCAGTAATTTCTCCCTTTTACCCAGATCATGCTCTACAAAAATGAGCTGACTAAATTCATTATTGAAAGGGGTGAGTTCATGGTCAGGCAAAGCTGCGGCCTTAGCACTTAGGCTCTGCCACTGATCTCGCAAGCCTGCACTAATATATACTGCCTCATGCTCTAATTCAGCCCAACCCTCCATCTCCTGATAACGCAGGCTCGATGCGGCTAAATCTAAAATAATCTGCAACGGCACAGACCCACTGCTGGCTTGCCAACTATGCTCATCCTTACTCCTCTCCAGAACATCAAGCAGGCTGGTAACTGCGGTAGAGATATCAGCAAACCCGTACAGCAATAACTTGTCTGAACTACCCTTTGCCTCTCGCCCAACACCAGCTAATTGACCACGTAGAAAATCAACAAAGGGCAACCAACGGGTGCCAAGAATCTTCTCTCCCTGGGAGGAGAGAGTACGAATTATGAGGAGGATGGTTGGATTCGTAGCCATAAAATGTGTGAGGGTACCTATATTTTTTTTGAGGGTCACAACGCAAGGCTGTGGTTTGCAAAGTATGGCCTACAACAAATGAACCTACGAGCATTGGGCAAGAATTTTCTTGGCTTCTCTATTATCAGAATCTATACGGATAGCTGCTACAGCCCACTTATCTGCACGAATGAACATACCCATATCAAGATAGGTCTGGGCCAGGATAAGCAATAAGGGCAAATCATGGTTAAATTTTTCTGCGGCCTTTTCCAACTCCCTGGCTGCCTCACTATGCTGCCCCTGTTGATGCAGGGCAATACCTAAGCATTTGCGAATAGCAATCTTGTCTGGCACATATTTTAAAATCTTGCGGTAACACTTGATGGCTAATTTATAAAACCCACTCTTTGAAGCTAGCGTGGCAATTTTTTCCAACGTGCCCAGATCAGAATAATGATATTTAAGGATCATCTTCAAAATCTTTTCAGCCTCGACAAACTGCCGCTTCTTCAACAATAGATTAACAAAATCAAAGGCACGTTCTGACTGCCGAGGGCTGATATCCATGGCCTTGGTATAGAAATTTATCGCCTTATTCAAGTCACCGGTATGAAAATGAAGCTGCCCCAGATAATGGTAGCTGGTGACATCAAGGCGATTCATATCAATGGCCCGCGTAAAGGCCGTAATGGCCCTTTTGGTATCACGCTTCATGACAAAAAGGCGACCTAACTCACGATAAGGTCGCGACAGTCTTGGATTGGCCTTACAGGCACCCAAGGCCAGCTTAATAGCCCCCTTGATATCACCTGCCTCACAGGCATCCCGACTGGCCCTGAGCAGACTGGAGGCCTTATCAGGGTTGTACATATTGCTGAGAAGCTCATCAATTTTAGTCTCAAGGGAGGCTGTAACAAAGGGTTTGGCAAGATAGGCATCCACATCATGCTCTGCGGCCTCAGCCACCACCTCTTTATTGGCATCAGCAGTGATCATCAAAAAAGGAATATCACGCAACTTTTTGGAGGACCGAATTTTATGGAGCAGCTCGGTACCAGTCATATGGGGCATAGAGTAATCGCAGATGACAAAATCCACCCTGACAACACCTCGAGAGAGCATATTCCAGGCCTCTTTGCCGTGGGGAGCCTCGTAGAGCTTCTTGCCGTATTTAATCAGCTTTAACATAGCACGCACCGAACGGCGCATGGTGTCCATGTCATCGACGATCAAAAACGTCATATCTTTAGGTGATTTTTGCTCCATACGTTTTTACAATATTCCCTGTAATTCCCTACTTATTATTCAGCGGCAGACTGATATAAAAACAGCTACCCTTCTCTGGCAAATTTTCCACCCAGATTTTCCCACCATGCAGCTTTATGGCTAATTTACAAAAGTGGAGACCAAGGCCATTACCGACAACGTCAGCCTGCATAGAGGAGAGCCTGGCATACTTGTCAAAGACAACCTCATTCATACCCTCGGGAATTCCTGGCCCCTGGTCTGCGACAGCAAGGAGAAGATTATCCTCATCCTGCCTGCGGCAAGCCAAGGAAACCCTGGTCTCCTGCTCTGAATAGCTGATAGCATTGGCCAATAAATTCTGAATAACCCTAATTATCAGGGTGCGATCAAGCTGCAAGACCGGCAAGTCCTCTTCACAGCTGAGCTGTAGCTCAATATTTTTCAACTGAGCCATGGCCCGCAGCCCTGCCACGGCCTCATGGAGGAGGGCCGAAGGCTGCAGATCTTCACGCAATAGCTGCAGCTTATCATCGGCAATTTTATCAACACTCACCAGGTTACTCACCATACGTACGGCCTGATCGCAGCTGGTCTGAGCCCCTTCGATAAACTCTTTTTCCTCACCCTGCACCGAGTAGGAGAGGATATCCAAATTGGCGATAACCTCAGCCAGTGGGTTTTTCAAATCATGGGCCAGCATGGCCGTGAGCTGGTTGCGCAGCTCTTCCTGGCGATGCAACTCCGTATTTCGTTTGCGCAGGGTAGCTCGCTGTTTTTTTAATTTACCCTGCAGATCTTCCAACACCAGAGACCAGAGAATGATCGAGCTAAAATGGAGAAGCAGCTTAACCTCTTCCTTGAACAAATCATGCTTACCCGCCTTATCAGTCACATTGAGAACTCCCATCACCTTGCCCTGATGTAAAATAGGGGCAGAGAGCAGAGAATTTTTTTTATACGATGACGAAGCGCGGGTGGGAAAACGATCATCCTTACTGATATCTGGGATAAAAAGGGCTTCACCCTCTCGGGCCACCCAGGCAGCCACAGAAGGAGAGTCCAAGGGTTGAGTCATACCAATAATATGCTTCCGCGAGGCAGCCCGAACCACCAATTTGCGTCGATCCAGCACCATGATAGATCCTTGTTCCGCATCTAAATACCCCAAAACAACAGTCAGGATCTTACCCATCCTCTTTTCAGAGCTTAGACTCTTTTCATTTATGGTATCAGCAATACGTAACACCGCACCAAGAAGCTGGGTAGCAACCTGGGGATCAGCAACGTCATGGTAAGCAGAGGACATAGGGGGAACCTGAGGTATAGGTTGAGAACATAAGACTGCCGAGAACAGGAAAAACCAATGGACAGACTTTTCTCCAGCTATAATACAACAACAACAGGTTGAAATAAAAGGAACAGTTTAAAAAATAGGGAGGGAGGGGGATGAATAGAATTTTTATGTAGGAGCGAGCTTGCTCCTACACAGAGGGTGGGATTACGAACCAAAAGCATAGCAACTAATAATCGTTAGCGTTCAACAGACGGATATTTTGCGCTTCCACCTTATTGGCATCCCGCGAGGTGGGCACGATTTGAAATTCAAAGATATTACCACGCTGGCCAAAGATATGGGATTCATGCTCATGGCTCGATTTCGAGCAGTGAAAAAAAACGGTTTTAGCTTGCAGGCCATCGGCAGCCAGGACGAAATACCGAAAAAAGCCAAACCCACGATCCTGCTTATAGGTGGCCACCACGCCGCGCTGGCTATTCTCGCTCTCCAGATCAGGAGCAAAGGGCAGTAACCCTGGCAACAAAAAACCGGAGATATAATAATCAGCCGCCTCGCGCAGATCATTACTGACATTATTAAAACCAATCACCTCAACCCGGCAGCCTTTATTCTGCAGGGCAGTGATCAGGCGAATAAAATCACCATCACCGGTGAGCAAGATAACCCTGTCAAGATTCCGAGCCTGAAGGATGGCATCAATGGCCAGATCCATATCGGCATTGGCCTTGGTGGTCACCACACCATCTTCATCCACATACCGTTTGACATATTTTTTAATGACCTTAAAACCACATTTTCGCAACACATCATGGTAGGCATACAATTTATGACGATACTCAGCATCCTCCTCAGTCCGTTTCTGGTCTTCAGCCAGATAGGAATTCGCCCGCAACATAACAGAGTGGCCTGTATTGGCAAAATCCACCAGGATGTCATATCTCATACCATACCCACCACAGAGGCGGATGTTCTCAGCGTCTACATAAATTCCCGTTTTAAGCATGTTTTTTTTAAGATGTCTAGGTTGAAGGCTCAAGATTAACGAGGCAACGATTTTAATTTTTTTACGACAACACCGTTAAGGTCAAAACCAAGCACTTCCAGTTTTTCATTAAATTGGCTTAAACTTTACCTACAAATATTTTTTCCCAGCTCGAAAATAATTAAACTTTAACTCAACTTTGCGCGAAAATTGGTCGTCAATGCCGTAGATTTGTTCGTTTAGGGCTTCGAAGCATAGTAACACTATGTGAGAAGCCCTAAACGGGCAGGTAAGCAACGACTCCGAAGATGCGGTGCTGACGACCAATTTTCCTATTCCCATTCTATTGTGGAGGGAGGCTTCGATGAAATATCAAATACCACCCGGTTCACACCACGAACCTCATTAATAATACGATTAGAGATAGCCCCCAGCAACTCATAGGGCAATTTCGACCAGTCAGCGGTCATGGCATCCAAGCTGTCCACACAGCGCAGGGCAATAACATTTTCATAGGTTCGCTCATCACCCATAACACCCACGGTCTGGATGGGTAATAACACCGCAAAAGACTGCCATACCTTGCGATAATAACCACCAGTCTTCATCTCTTCCAAAACAATAACATCAGCCAGGCGCAGAATATCAAGACGATCTTTAGTTACCTCGCCCATGATACGGATACCAAGACCAGGGCCAGGTAAAGGCTTACGATTAATGGCCTCCTCAGGTAGTCCAAGCTCAAGGCCTAATAAACGCACCTCATCCTTAAATAATTCGCGCAGCGGCTCGATGAGATCAAGCTTCATAATCTCTGGCAGCCCACCAACGTTATGGTGAGATTTAATCACGGTTTGACCGCCTAAGGCCACAGATTCAATAACATCAGGGTAGAGTGTACCCTGGGCCAGATACTTGACATCGCCAAGTTTTGTGGCCTCTTCCTCAAATATTTTTATAAAGCCATAACCAATCTTCTTACGCTTAATCTCTGGGTCAACCACCCCAGCCAGCTCTTCAAGAAAATAATCAGTGGCATCCACATCAATGACCTTAAGATGGGTGGTCTTATCAAAAAAGGCCAGCAGACTCTTGGTTTCATTGGTCCGCATCAGACCGTTATTAACATAGATACAGGTTAGCTGATCACCAATGGCACGATGAATAAGGGCGGCTGTCACGGCAGAATCAACGCCACCGGATAAAGCACAAAGTACCTGATCTTTCCCCACCTTTTCACGAATGGCCTCAACAGTGGTATCGACAAAGGACTCCATGGTCCAAGACGATGAGCAGCCACATATCTTAAAGACAAAATTTTGCAGGATCTCGGTGCCAATGAGGGTATGAACGACCTCTGGATGAAACTGCACACCCACCAGTTTCTTTTCCCCATGACGGATGGCGGCATAGGGTGAATGGCCACTGCTGGCCGAGACCTCAAAACCAGGGGGCAACTCTTCAATGCGATCACCATGGCTCATCCACACCTGGCGACTACCAGTGTCTGTGTCCATGCCAGCAAAGAGGCCGTCATAATAAGTAATATCAAGCTCAGCCTTACCAAACTCACGTTTGTCTGCCTGCACCACCTGACCACCCATCTCCTGGATCATCAACTGAGCACCATAGCAGATGCCTAAGAGCGGGATACCCAACGCAAAAATACCGGCATCACACTTGGGTGCATCTTTTTCATACACAGAGCACGGGCCACCAGAAAGAACGAGACCCGAGGGGGCAAGCTCCTTGATGACGGCAAGATCTGTGGTATATGGGTGAATCTCACAATAGACCTTATGCTCACGAATACGGCGGGCAATAAGCTGGGTGGTCTGGGAACCAAAATCAATAATTATAATTTTTTCGCTATGGATATTCATTTTTCGTAGATGCTCGATTTTTTAGGAAGTTATCTTTATTAAAGATTTTCCGCCCATTCTTTATTTCTTTACTTCTCTATTTCTGTACTTCATCACATTCTATCTTTCACCTCATCCCATCCGATAATTTGGTGCCTCTTTAGTGATGATAACATCATGGACATGGCTTTCTTTAAGACCTGCCGGGCTGATCTGCACGAAACGGGACTTGATCTGCAACTCACGGATGGTGGCAGAACCAACATAACCCATACCGGAGCGCAAGCCACCCATGAGCTGATATATAATATCGGTGAGGGGGCCTTTATAGGGCACCTTGCCCTCAATGCCCTCTGGGACAAATTTAGCAGATTTATCCTGAAAATAACGGTCACTGCTACCCTTTTTCATGGCACCAAGGGAACCCATCCCGCGATAGCCCTTATAAGAGCGGCCCTGGAAGAGAAAAGTATCGCCAGGAGACTCTTCGGTGCCGGCAAAAAGACCACCAGCCATAATGACATCAGCACCAGCACCAATAGCCTTAGTAATATCGCCAGAATGTTTGATGCCACCATCACCAATAATAGGCACATCATATTTAGCCGCCACCTTGGAGCAATTGGAAATGGCCGTCAACTGCGGCACACCAACACCTGCAACAATACGGGTGGTACAAATGGAACCCGGCCCCACGCCGACCTTAACGCAATCAGCACCAGCCTTAATCAAGGCCTCTGTACCTTCAGCAGTGGCCACATTACCAGCAATAACCTGGGCCATGGGAAACGCGTCTTTTACCGCTTCAAGGGTGCGCAGCACATTACGAGAATGGCCATGGGCAGAATCAAGGCCTAGGATATCAACACCAGCCTCGATAAGACGCTCTATGTTCTCCATAGGTGTACCCACGCCAATGGCGGCGCCCACCAATAAACGACCGAGGGTATCTTTGGCAGCATAAGGATATTTTTTGATCTTTTCAAGATCCTTAATGGTGATAAGCCCGGTAAGGTTGCCACCATCATCAACCACCAACAATTTCTCAATGCGATGCTCGTGAAGTAACCCCTTGGATTGCTCTAAGGTAATGCCTGCCTTGGCCGTAACCAGGTTTTTGCTGGTCATCACATCACTGACACGTAGATTCGGATCAGAGACAAAGCGCAAATCACGGTTGGTCACAATACCGCAAAGCTTGCCGTTCTTTAAAACTGGCACCCCGGAGATACGGTAGTTATGCATAATATTCTGCACATCAGCCACGGTACTGTTGGCCTCGGTGGTAACCGGGTCAATAATCATGCCTGATTCTGATTTCTTCACCTTCTTGACCTCCAGTACCTGCTGGTCAAGATCCATATTTTTATGGATAATACCTACCCCCCCTTCCCGAGCCATGGTAATGGCTGAGCGGTGTTCCGTTACCGTATCCATGGCCGCACTGACCAAGGGAATATTGAGGTTTAAGGTCTTGGTGAGACGAGTAGACAAATTGACCGCATCGGGCAAGACATCCGAGTCTCCCGGCATAAGCAGGAGGTCATCAAAGGTGTAGGCGTGTTCAATGGTATCTACAAGCATATATTATCCCCCTAGTACTACAGTGTTAAGTATACAGCATCAAATTTCCCATGGGAATAACTTGAAACTGTCGTTAAATTCTATTAACAAGTCACTGCTGATATGAAAAAAGAAAAGGCCTGCCGAAAATGGCAGACCAGATATATTCCGATAGTATCTTTAACAACATACAATAAATAACCAGTTGGTTGCAATGCTTTACATAAACCCCGACAACCCTCAACAACGGCTCATCGACCAAGCGGTTGATATCCTCCGCCACGGCGGCATCGTCTGTTACCCCACCGATACAATTTACGGTATGGGCTGCGACATATTCAATCAAAAGGCGGTTAAGCGTCTCTACCAAATAAAGGGACGCCCCAAGCATAAGCCTTTTAGCTTTATGTGTTGCGACCTAAAAAATGTCAGTGCCTACTGTTCCACATTCGCCTAACACTATAAACTCCATGATTTTA
>JAOZSN010000079.1:0-3523 GCA_029939635.1 Deltaproteobacteria bacterium | reverse complement strand
TCCATGTCCAACATGGCCTACCGAGTGATGAAAAAGAATCTACCCGGTGCCTACACCTTTGTCCTGCCCACCATGAAGATTGTCCCCAAAATCATGATAACCAAGCAAAAAACCGTGGGTATCAGGGTACCGGACAATACCATCTGCCGAATGCTGGTGGAAGGTCTCGGCAACCCCATTGTCACCACTAGTGCTGGGCGAGCTAACGAAGAGCCCCTGGCCTCTGCCTATGACATCGACCAGATATTCGGTAAGCAGGTTGACGAAATAATTGATGGTGGCGACGTCTACCCCTCTCCCTCATCAGTGGTGGACCTTACCAGCAACCACCCAGAAATCATCCGTGAAGGTTTGGGTGATGTGAGCGGCATCATCTAAAGTGTATCTACCCTTTCTTCACCAATGGATCCTTGAGAGATTTGCTCATGGTGAAATGAATGGTCTTGCGGGGCGGAATATTCATAATCTTGCCAGTACGCGGATTCTTGGTGGAACGGGCCTTGCGCTGACGAATACTAAAGCTACCAAAACCACGAATTTCCACCCGGCGTTCATCTGCCAGGGCATCAGCAATGGAGTCCAGCATGATATCAATGGCCTGACCCACATCTTTTTTTAGGTAGCCATCCATCTTATCTGAAACCGAATCTACCAAGTCTCTTTTTAACATTGTTTTTCTCTCTATATAGGAAATCTGATTAGTCTCTCTCTTCCCACCCTCGCGGAAATGACGTGCAGATTAATTTGATAATCGTCCATCCCAAAGATATGACAGTCCTGGAGTCGAATCAGGCAGAACACCAGATAATCTGCTCTTGGCCTCGCCCATGAGCATCCCAAAAAGACTCCCCTCATCCTTAGAAGGATAAATCAACTTGGGCATCTTGTCTGTCTTCATGGCAGCCAACTCTGCTGCCAACAACACGGCATCGTTAAAATTGCCCAGCTCATCAATGAGCCCCAGCTCCCGGGCCTGCGCTCCGGAAAAGATGCGACCATCGGCCACCTTCTTTACCTCCGCAATAGTCAGTCCCCTGGTTTCGGCAATATCAGCTATAAATTGCTGATGAACGTCATCTATTAAATTCTGTAATAATTTTCTTTCTGCCTCTGTGAGATCACGGCTGGAGGAGCCAATATCCTTGAATTCACCACTCTTGATAACCTCACTCTTATAACCGATCTTCTGAAAAATCTCCTGAAGATTGGCAAACTTCATGATAACACCCATGCTCCCTGTTAAGGTACCGGGAGAAGCCATGATTTTCTCTGCTCCCAGGGCCGCATAAAACCCACCAGATGCTGCCACCGATCCCATGGAGGCCACCACTGGTTTCACCAGGGCCAGTCTCCTGATCTCACTAAAAATCTCCTGGGAAGCACCCACAGCACCACCGGGGCTATCAATGCGAACAACAACGGCTTTGATGCCATCACTTTCAGAAAACTTACGCAAGGCCTTTAACGGCTCTTCTGCATTGAGAATGATACCCTTAAGCTCCAACACTCCCACCGCTGTGCCAGTAAAAAGCTGGTCGCTGGAACGCATGGTCAGCATGGAAATAAAAAAGGCTATTCCCCCCCAGAACATCGTAAAGATCACCCCCAGAATAAAGATACCGCTTATCAGGGGATGCCGCTGGTGGAATAACCTTTTTGTGGACATCATGTACCTCTTTTACTCGCTAATTCACCATTGGAAAAAACGAGTTAAACACATACCGAATAAAAGTTTAACAGCGCCTTAGATTTGTTCGTTCGGATCTTCGACGCATAGTAGTGTTATGCGAGAAGACCCAAACGGGCAAAGATGAGGTGCTTTTGGGCTTTTATTCGTCTTCTTGATCCTTAGACATCTCAGACTGGAGAAGATCGCCAAGGGTGGAAGGTCCAGAGCTTTGCTGCTTCTGGTACTCATTATAGTTTCCTTGGGCAGAATCACCAGACAGGGCCTTAATGGACAGGCCGATCTTACGATCCTTAGCAGAAACATTAATCACCTGGGTCTCCAGCATATCACCAACATTGTACATGCCAACTGGTGTACTGATCTTCTCAGTGCTGATCTCTGAAACGTGTACCAAGCCTTCGATACCTTCCTGCACCTCAACAAAGATACCAAAATCAGTAACATTGGTGATCTTACCTTCGATGGTGGAACCAAGGGGCAGTTTCTCAACTGCTGCCTGCCATGGATCAGGCTCAAGCTGCTTGATGCCCAGGGAGAAACGCTCATGCTCACGATCAATTTTCAGAACAACAGCCTGGATGGTATCACCCTTGGCATATTTTTCAGAAGGATGCTTGATGCGTTCTGTCCAGGACAGATCAGAGACATGAATAAGACCATCAATCCCCTCTTCAATACCAATAAAGATACCAAAGTCAGTGATGTTTTTGATCTTACCTTCAATAATGGCACCCTGGGGATAATTATCAACAACCAGATCCCATGGATTGGGTTGCAGCTGCTTCATGCCCAGAGAGATGCGCTTGGCATCTACATCGATATTGAGTACGGCAACCTCAACTTCCTCTCCAGCGGTAACAATCTTGGAAGGATGACGAGTCTTCTTGGACCAGGACATCTCAGAGACATGGATGAGGCCTTCAACGCCCTCCTCCAGCTCAGCAAAAACACCGTAGTCGGTAATGCTGACCACTTTACCCACGGTCTTGTTGCCCACGGGATAGCGCTCTTCAACGGTGGACCATGGATCCTCTTTAAGCTGCTTAATACCAAGGGAAACCTTGTCGGTCTCTTTATCAAACTTGAGAATCTTGACATCTACCTCTTCACCCACCTTGAACAGCTTGGAGGGATGGGAAACACGGCCCCAGGAGAGATCAGTGATATGGCAGAGTCCGTCCAGACCACCGAGGTCAACAAAGATACCGTAATCGGTGATATTGGTGATGGTTCCACCAACAACAGCGCCTTCTGTCAGGCTATCACGCATGGCCTCGCGCAGCTTATTACGCTCTGCTTCGAGGATGGCGCGACGGGAAATAACAACGTTGTTGCGCTTCTTATTATATTTCAAGATCTTAAAATCAAAAGAATCGCCGATGAGGGCATCAAGATCCTTCACGGGACGCAGATCAATCTGGGAGTAGGGCAGGAAGGCAGGGACACCGATATCAACGGAGAGTCCACCTTTAACACGATTTTCAATACGGCCCAGGATGGTGCCGTCTTCTTCCTGAATTGTTGCAATGTCTTCCCAGACTTTGATGCCGATAGCCTTTTCGCGGGAGAGGCGCAGGCCACCTTCAGCCTCACGTCGTTCCACAAAGACATCAAAGACATCACCGACTTTAACTTCAAGCTTTTCGCCGTCATGTTTAAATTCGCCGAGATGAATTTCACTCTCGGACTTATCGCCGATATCAACGATGGCGCAATTATCATTTACATCAATAACAGTACCTTCAACTACTTCGCCAACAGAGACGACTTTGAGTTCCTCTGAGGCAAAAAGCTCAGCAAAACTCATTTCTTCTTCGGTTATGGTTGCGGTTT
>JAOZSN010000078.1 GCA_029939635.1 Deltaproteobacteria bacterium | reverse complement strand
GGAATTTACGTCTTGTTAAGTTGAGAGCCATAGTCTCTTTCCTCCCTACAGGTTTTATTATTTGCAGTAGAGTGCAACCAGCAGCCTACCGCATCTTTTCCTTATTTAGTGTCTATCCATAACAAGTGGCCTATACAAACTGCCCCTTTATGACCAGACACTATTTAAAAAAAAATGGACGTTTCAATCGTCCCCTTCTTCCTCAACACAGGTAAAAAAATCAATAAGCTTTATGGTAGTGGTTATATAGAGATCATCTGATCCGGCCAGCACCTGTTTTTTAAATTTATCAAACCAGGGACGAAACAGCCGAGCCAAAAATTCCTCACTACTGCCCGCCTGCCCTTCCTCAAGCAGGGCCATAAAGTCAAGCTCGGTGACAATATGATCAGGAAACTCGTTACTGGTAATATCAAAGCCGTGCTCACGATAATATTCCCTGGTCCTGTCTGCAGTTACACCATTAAGACCACCATCTATAAAGATAGAGCCATAGGGCGGCGCGACGACATGGGGCACAGCATTAATAAAGAGGCGGGTGTATTCCACCTGCACATCTTCAAGAAACTGTTCAGAAACATCTGTTGGCAGCTGATCTTTTTCTGGCCAACCAAGGCCTTCAAGCAAGGTAGAATAGACCGACAGAAAATCAGCATTATACCAATCTTTCTCGGGATACCTAATGGCCTGGGCCAAAAATTTATAAATTTCAGAGAGTTGCACAGATGGGGATGTAGACATAGTAAATCGGGTACCAAAGTATATATATAATGTAGCCTTGCTGATATCTCGCTTTCTGACTATAAAACGTGGAACATAAAGGCAAATTTATTAACTTGATTCTAGTAACACAACTTCACCAAGCACGAAATGTGGCAAATTGTCGCACCAAACCAAATTGGATTTCACCCTGCAATCTGATGCACCTTATAATGTCCCCTTTACTTGTAAACCTTAACTTCCTCCCAAGATACCATGCCCCTCTCCTCGCCTAAAAGTGACCTGGCCGAAAAACTGTTTTTGCATGGCTATGCCTGTTCCCAGGCCATATTACTGGCCTTTGCCAATGAGACTGGCCTGGATGAACGCCAAGCCAAACTCATCGCCGCCCCATTTGGTGGTGGCATGGGTCGCCTGCGCCTTACCTGCGGAGCCCTCAGCGGAGCTTTTATGGTTTTAGGGCTAAAATATGGCAATGAACAGCCAAAGGATCTTAAACGCAAATATAGTTGTTATGAGCTTGTGCAGGATTTGGCAAAGAAATTTGTGGCAATACACGGTTCCACGGAATGTGGCGTGCTGCTGAAAAATAAAGTCAGCCTAAAAGAAATAGAACAAAGAAAGCATCATCAAAAAATTTGTCACATCTTGGTACGTGATGTCGCCATACTACTGGAAGAAATTCTAGCTAAAGACAACCACTATTCTCACCACCCCTCCCTAAAGTAGTTATTGACATTTCTGTCATTTTCCCTGCAACCTATAAAACGTTAGACACCTCCTTTTTTATCAACTAACATCTTGATATATAGGAATAATAACCATGGTACCCCAACAGCAAAAAGCACCTTTTAAGGACATCCTGCTGGCCTGTGACCGTCTTGCCGCCCTCAATCTTGCCAAACAATGGCAGGACACAATGACACCTACAGCTGCCATTGACCAGCTCATCGTGCCGGTATTAGAAGATATTGGCCAGGGCTGGGAACAGGGCAGCGTGGCCCTGTCCCAGGTCTACATGGCCAGCCGTATCTGTGAAGAGATTACCACCCAGCTCCTGCCAGCCCTCAGCCGGAAAAACACGAAACAGCCTGCCATGGCCATTGCCCTGCTTAATGATTACCACTCGCTGGGCAAAACAATTGTTTACTCCACCTTACTCGCCAGTGGCCATACGCTTAAGGATTACGGCAGAATGAGCACAGCTGAACTTGTACAACGCGTCATAGCTGATAAGCTTAAAATCATCCTCATCTCAACCCTCATGCTGCCATCTGCCCTGCACATTGCCGAGGTAAGCAAACAGCTTAAAGGGCATGATGTCCATATTATTGTTGGGGGGGCACCTTTTCGTTTTGACCCTACCCTCTGGCAACAGGTTGGGGCCCATGCCATGGGCAGAACAGCCTCAGATGCCATTACACTTATCAACGAATTCCTGGGGGCCAAATCATGACCACAGCAATGACCTCCATGCAGCGGGTACTAACCACCCTTGGCCATCAAGAACCAGACAGGGTTCCCTTTTTCCTCCTCCTCTCCATACACGGAGCCAAAGAGCTTGGCTTAAGTATTGAAGACTATTTTTCCAAAGCGGAAAACATTGTCCAAGGCCAGCTACGCCTGCGAGCCAAATATAATGATGATTGCCTCTACACCTTCTTCCATGCCCCCTTGGAGGTGGAGGCCTTTGGCGGTGAAGTTATTTTCAGCGCAGATGGCCCACCGAACTCTGGCCGCCCAATCATCACTACGCCAACAGACATCCATGATCTAACAGCTCCCAAGGTAGAAAAAACCAGATGTTTACAAAAAGTTTTACAGGCCACAAGGCAACTCAAAGCAGAGGTAGATGATGAGGTACCCATCATCGGGGTTGTCATGTCACCATTTTCCCTGCCAGTAATGCAGATGGGTTTTGCTTCCTATATTGATTTGCAATATGAGCAACCAGACCTCCTGGAAAAACTACTGCAGGTCAATATGCAGTTTTGTATCGATTGGGCTAATGCCCAACTTAGCGCCGGTGCCACCGCAATCTGTTATTTTGACCCCTTGGCCTCCCCCACCATTACCCCCCGCGAGATGTATCTCAAAACTGGCTTCATGACTGCTTGTCAAACCCTAGCTAAGATTAATGGTCCCACTGCCACCCATATGGCCTCGGGGCGCTGCCTAGCCATTGTGGATGACCTTGTCAGTACCGGCACAGCCGCAGTTGGCACAAGTGTCCTGGAGGATCTAACCGAGGTAAAGTCAGCCTGCGCTGGCAAGCTCTCAATACTAGGCAATCTAAATGGTGTTGAAATGCAACACTGGTCAGAAGAGCAAGCTGAGCTGGCAGTGAAGGAGGCCATCAGCAAGGCCGGCAAGGGGGGAGGTTTTATCCTGTCAGATAACCATGGTGAGATACCCTGGCAGGTACCTGACAATATCTTACTGGCCATTTCCACTGCTGTTCATCAATGGGGTCGCTACCCCCTCAGACACTCCTAAGATGGCAGATATTCTTCACATCTGGCTCTGCGCTAATTTTGCCTCTGAAGCCCAGACTATATGCCAGAAATCAGGCTTTGAGGATATCCAACTCCATACCTTTCCCGCCAGATGTGGGCGGCCTCCCCTGACCCAGGAGGAGATAGAGCCCCATGAACCAACAGATACGAGTAAGGATACACTGGTATTGGGTAGCTGCTGCCTTGCAGAGCTAAGCAACGAGCAACAAAAGGAGCACACTTCCCTACTCCAGCATGACCAATGTTTCTACCTCTGCTGCAACCCTAGCATTGTCGACCACCTCCAACGCCAAGGAGCCTACCTCCTCACCCCGGGCTGGTTGCAAAACTGGCGTCTTCATCTGCAAGAATGGGGCTTTGGACAGCAGCAGGCCAGAGTTTTTTTTAACAAAACAATAGCAAAACTATTTCTGCTGGACACCGGCATACTACCAGACAGTACAGCACAAAATCTTTCAGCACTGGCGACCTATATTGACCGCCCTGCAGAACAGCTACCAGTCGGACTTGACTACCTGGAGATGCTGCTCAACACCCATATTCAATCCTGGCGCCAGCAAAAGGCCCTGGCCATACACCACGAGCAACAGCGCCAGGCCGCTGACTATGCCATGGCCTTAGATCTCACCTCCCGCCTAAGCAAGTCTGGCTCTGAGGTTGAGATTATCGAGTCAATTATAGAGCTGTTCACCACCCTCTTTGCTCCTCAACATATCACCTACATCCCCTTTCAGGATGACAGGCCAGGCAAGATCCGAGGTATGGGCCATGACAACACCAGAGAGGCAGATTTACGTAACGCCATTCCAGACTTTAACGGCTCTGCCTTTGCAGACCAGGGAAATAATTTCTGGCTGCAACTACGTCGACCCCAATCCTTGCTGGGGGTGATAGAAATTCGCGACATGCAATTTCCCCAGTACCGCCAGCATTATCTTAACCTCTCTTTGACCATAGTGGATATCTGTAGCCTGGCCATTGCCAATGCCCGCATCCGACAACAACTTACAGATATTGCCCGCCTGGCTGGCAAGGCAGAGGTGGCCACCGAGATCCTTCATAATGTTGGCAATATTCTAAACAGTGTCAATATCAGTGTTGAACAGGCCACCGCCATGGTGCAAAATAATATTGCCGCAGATTTTGCTGATATTGTCGCCCTGCTCCAACAACATAGTAGCAACCTGGATCATTTTTTACATACCGATCCCCGTGGCAGTAAAATCATGCCATATTTCAATGCAGTATCAGATCATCTTGCTACTGAGAAACAAAAATTATTGACAGAACTGACCCTGTTGAGCAAAAATATCGGTCATATAAAGGCCATTGTTCGCCTGCAACAACTTCATGCTGTTGATCACGACATTTACGAGCAGCTCTACCTGCAAGAAGTCATTGATGAAGCCCTAGCCATCCATGCCTCCCAGTTCAAGGCCTGCCATATCACCATCAGCAAAGAGTACGCTGATATGGGCACCATACGAACCTCTCGCCATAAAATCTTGCAAATACTTATCAACCTTCTCAGCAATGCCATTGATGCCCTTGACCAGACCAATAGCAGGACAAAAATTATCACCCTGGCTCTGCGGCCAACAGAAAACGGCCATGTGCAGATTGATATAGGCGATAACGGGTGTGGCATTGCCCCTGAATTTCTAAAAAAAATTTTCACCTATGGCTTTTATTCCAAGGCTGCCAATCTTGGTATCGGCCTGCACAGTGCAGCAAATATGAGCAAGGTACTCAAGGGCTCACTCACTGCGAGCAGCAAAGGAATTGATCAAGGAGCCACATTCAGCCTGAATTTACCTGTTGAAGAAAAATCATAGAGGGAAAAATATGACTGTAGATAACCGCCGAATTCTCATTATTGATGACAATGAACAGATCCACCAAGATATCAGTAAGATATTATGCCCCCCATCTCCCCCTGCTGACCTTCACGGACTGAAGGCTGACATCCTTGGCTCTTCAGCAGCACAGGAGAACGCCAAGGGTGACTTTCAACTAGACTCTGCCTTTCAGGGTGAAGAGGCGGTGGAGATGGTACGCCAGGCAATGGCTAAGGGAAAACCATATGCTATGGCCTTTATTGATGTCCGCATGCCACCCGGCATGGACGGCATCGAAACCATCAGTGCCCTGCATAAATGTGACCCTGACCTTGGCCTAGTAATCATTACCGCCTACTCTGACTACAGCTGGAAAGAGATTGCTGAAAAGAATAAAGATGTAAGCAATCTCTTCATTCTCAAAAAACCATTTGAGTCCATTGAGATACATCAATTCGCCTCAGCGCTGACAGAAAAATGGAATATGAACAAAAAACTGGCCAGCTCCATGGATGCCCTGAGTCGTGAGAAGGAAAACCTCACGACAATCATGAACTGCATGGAGGATGGTGCCTATATCTGCGACAAACAGTATCACATCATCTACACTAACCCTGTGGTGGAAAGGGAATTTGGCCAGGCAGAGGGCAAGCTCTGCTATAGCTATTTTCATGAACGAGAGGATATATGTCCCTGGTGCAAGCATGAGCAGGTATATACAGGAAAGAGTAGTCGCCAGGAGCTTTTTTTTACCAAAAACAACAAAACCTATGACCTCATTGGCACCCTATATCGCACTACAGATGGCAAGGAGGGAAGATTGCAAATCATGCGCGATATTACCCAGCAAAAGGCCATGGAAAATAAACTTCTCAGAGCACAAAAGCATGAGACAGCAACTATTTTTGCCAATGGCCTCAGTCATGATTTCAATAATCTGCTGTCAATCATCATTGGCTATGCTGAACTAGCCATTGATGAGAGCGAGTCATCTTCAGAGCTCCATGCTATGGTGCAAGAAATCGCTAAAAGCTCCCACCTGGCCAAGAAACTTGTCTCCAAATTCCTCACCCTCTCAAGCATGAGTCAGCCAGGCAAGACACTCTTCCCTCTCAAGCGACTCATCTTGGCCGCCCTTGCCCTGTCAGTTGATGAAGATTTGGTACAATGTGATACCCACTGCCCAGATGACCTCTGGGAGGTCATCCTCGACCCAGCCCAAATGGGGCAGGTTTTTGCCAATATCTTTAAAAATGCTGCAGAGGCAATAGACCATGACGGCACGATCTTAATCCGTGCAGAAAATAGCACTAACCCTGTCGCCTACAGTAAGGTCGAGCCCCCCCTGCCAAAGGGCAAGTATGTCAAGATAGTGATAAAAGATACGGGTAAAGGAATTACGGCCGAAAATCTGGCAAAGATATTTGACCCCTATTTTTCAACCAAGGAGCGCAGTACGATTAAAGGAATGGGATTAGGTCTGGCCACGGCCTACGCGATTATTCACAAGCATGATGGCCATATTATGGTGGACTCCACCCCTGGTAAAGGAACAACTGTCCGCATCTTCCTCCCCGTATCCCCCGGGGAGTGAACGCTCCCTTCGAATCAGCACCAATGAGGCGAAATACTACTTTGAGGCAGAGCGCAACCACAGGTCATAGGAGGGGGCCAAAGCAGGCCAGGAAAAATCATTGGTGAGGTGTTGACGTGACTCGCTACTGAGCCGATTATGGGGCTGGGCCAGGAAACGACGCAAGACTGCCAGCAGGCTGTCATCATCTTCATATAAGAATTCTGCTGGGAAAAGTTCTGGATAGGAAAGACGCTTAGGCAACAAAGGACGACACCCAGCTCGTACGGCCTCGATAACGGCCATGCCAAAAAACTCATGATTGGCGGTGGAAACCACAATGCTCCCCTGTTTTAAGAGCTGGAAATAATGTTGCCGGTCAGGCGCATAGCCAAAATGAATAATCTGGGCAGCCAAGCGCTCCTGGGCCTGGGCAAAAATAGTGGGCAGCCGACCAAATGATTGGCCAAGGACAATGAGTTTAAAGTTAAGACCCTCATCAGCCAATATGAAGAGAGCCTTAAAAAAGGCCTCTGGATTTTTGTCATACTCCCAGCGGTGATTCCAGACAATGACCGGAACGGACTGGGGTGTGGGGTCAGGGACAATGTCCAATAGCTGAAAATCCAAGGGAGGATGGAGAACCCGTGACTTGACACTGAGATCTTCGTGGAGACGCATGGGAAAGTCAGGGGCCTTTTTCTCTATTGTTCGGCAACCAGCCAAAAAGGTATCGCGATTATAACAGGAGTTAAAGGCTAGCCCATCTACCGCCAGGGCAGAAAGATAGTTTGTCAGACCAAAGTGATAATCACGCTGATCTCCCTGCTGAACCGGGTAGGCAAACTGATTCTCATGAAAATAGATAAAGATAGGCACCTCAGCCAGCCAGGAAGGCCCCAGGCCACGCAAAGCAGCAACATCAATAAAGGTGGAGCAGAGAATGGCATCCACATGACGCTTGGCAGGTAATTGCGCCGCACACCAAGGTGCGGCAAATCGCATGCGCCATTTCCAGTTGCGGGCCGGTTGGGTTAAAGAGGTGAATTCAAAATCGCCGAGATGGTGTACAAGGTCATCAAGAAAGACACGGTGGGAACCACCGTAGTAGGGTTCAATAAGTAAAAGACGGTTAACAGTTGCCGGTTTACGGTTTACGGTTTGTGGATTCATCTTATTGAAGAATATTTTCCTTCCCCGACAACCGTAAATCGGCAGCAGCTCAGCAGCGACCGGTAACTGCCGTTAGTATTTACTATCCGCATAGGCCAGCCAACCGCCAGCGCCAACAAGATCCTTATCAAAGGAATTTAGGTCAAAGTCAAAAGTAACCTCCTGGTTGCCCTTGGCCGTAAGGGTCGCCGCCTCTAAATCAACAGCAATCTGCACATCAGCACCCATGGCCATAATAGTATCAATGTCTGCGGCAGGCAATTCAATGGCCAGCATGCCACAGTTGAACATATTCTGGCGGAAGATGCGGGCAAAACCCTCAGCGATCACCACATTAATATCATTAACCTCAAAGACCCAGACCGCATGCTCGCGAGAGGAACCACAGCCAAAATTGGCACGGGTAACAATGACCCCTGCCTTGTCGATATCCCGAGACTGATCAAAGCCAGCCAAGGTCAGATCTTCCAGAATAAAGGGTTTCAAATCCTGCTTTGAATTTTCGGTTAAATATTTGGCAGGGATAATTTCATCAGTATTGATATCGCTCCGATCCAAAAAGAGAGCCGATCCACTAAAATTTTTCATAATTTTTTCCTCTATTCTCTCTTAAATGTTTCTCGGATCAGTAATACATCCCTTCACCGCTGCTGCTGCAGCAGAAAGGGGACTCATGAGATGCACCATACCACCCTTGCCCATCCGTCCGTTGAAATTACGGTTGGTGGTGGAGGCACAGACCTCACCGGCAGCCAACACACCATTACTCATGCCAAGACAGGCACCACAGGTGGGGTTGGTCACACAGAAACCGGCAGCCATGAAGATTTGAATAATCCCCTCGGCCAGAGCAGTGGAATAGACCAGTGGGGTGGCCGGGGCCAAAATACCACGAACACCAGGAGCCAGGGTACGACCTTGGAGAATCTTGGCAGCCTCACGAAGATCCTCAATACGACCATTGGTGCAGGAACCAATATAGACCTGATTTACCGGGGTGCCTTCCATATCTGGGACATCCTTTACCTCATCAGGCTTAAAGCCGTAGGTCACCTGGGGTACCAGTTCAGCCACATCAAAGGTAATCTCAGAATCATAATCAGCATCAGCATCAGAGTGCCATTTGCTAAAATCCGCCACCGCCTCATCAACGGTGCTATAGGCACCAGAGATAAAGGGCCAGAGATACTCAGCAGTCACTCGATCAGGCATACAGATACCACAGGTAGCACCGGCCTCAATGGCCATATTACACAGAGTCATGCGTGACTCCATGGTCATCTCATCCACCACCGGGCCGACAAATTCCATGACCTTATCTGTGGCACCATTAACGGTGAGATCCTTGATAATCTTTAGTATTACATCCTTGGCGTAAACGCCGTCTGGCAGGGTACCATTTATATTAACCTTCATGGTGGCAGGCAGACGGAAGGAACAGACACCTTTCAAGATGCCCACCTCCAAATCAGTGGTACCAACACCCGCAGCAAAGGCACCAAAGGCACCATGGGTACAGGTATGGGAATCGCCCATGATTACCGTGTTACCAGGGCGAATAAAGCCTTTTTCAGGAAACAGGGCATGACAGACACCGTTGGCACCCACATCAAAGAAATCCTTAATATTTTGCCGATGAGCCCACTCGCGCAGGATCTTGGCCTGGGTGGCGGTCTTGGAATCTTTGGAAGGGGTGACGTGATCAATGACCACTTTAATCTTGGTGGGGTCAAAGACACGATCAAGACCACGTTCTACCAAATCATTAATGGCAATGGGGGTGGTGATTTCATGACACATGACCACATCAAGGTCCAGCACGACATTTTCCCCGGAAGGATTATCCCGACGATGGGCCGCGAATATTTTTTCAGCAGTGGTTTTTCCCATGGATGATTACTCCGTACTTAGGCTGTAAAATGTAAGGCTATCTTGAATAATCGGGTCTGAGGTCAATTATTCAAGGTAGCCGAAAGTTATAGTCCTTAAACAAAACATGACTTTTTACCATATTTCAGCAACGAATACAGCGATAATATCCCTCTACAACACCATTTTCTTGTGAAGCACGCTATTTTTAATTATACTTAAATTGTAAAAGCTGACCAGCACCTCCTCTTCATCCATTTAGGCCTGCTCGAAGAACAGCGAAGCGAAGTCTACATGTGCGGAGTCTGCGCTTACCGCTCGCATCCCTAAATGAACGAGGTAAGCGAACGAAGAGAGACTCCGACCTAAGGCTGACAACGCTGCGCTGTTAGTCAACTTTTACAGGCTTATATTTCGCCAAGCTTGATACCCCAGGGGAACTATTACCTTAAATTCGTACATGTTCACCGCTCCCCCAAAAAATGACCACCGCCAGGGCCCCATGACCACTGACACCACCATAGATCGTACCCTGAACCAGATTTCCAAAATCATTATCATGGAATCAGATCATCCTGGCAGCCTGGATGGGGTCCTCAATGATGTCCGCCAACTCTATGCCGGTAATTGGCCGGAGTATGAAGCCTGCCAGGTTGGTTACCATACCATGCAGCACGCCTTGGATGTCACCCTGGCCACGGCTCGCATGGCGGCTGGTTGGAACCGTCTCAATAGAGTTACCCCCTTGCAAGACACCTTTTTTAACGCTGGTATCATCAGCGCCCTGTTCCATGACAGTGGCTATATTAAAGACAGGGGCGACAACAATGGCAAGGGAGGCAAGTACTCCTTCAACCATATTGATCGCAGTATCAAGATTGCGACTTTTTACCTGCAAAAAAATAACTGGCCGCAGGAGATCATAGATCTCGTTAAACGAATTATTACCATCACCGAGTTCAACAAACGCCCTGACCTCACCCCCTTTAGAAATGTTCAGGAAGGGATTATTGCCCGTATGATGGCCACCGCTGATCTGATGGCCCAAATGGCCGATGTGGATTATATGCGCCGTCTGCACGACCTGTATGACGAATTTTTTGAGGCATATGAGTTAATTGGTCGGCCACAGCTTGAAAGAAAAGGTATTCGCATCTACAAAAATTTTGAAGAGATGCTTGATGCCACCATCAGCTTTTACGACTCCATTATCCTGCCCCGCCTTGATGACCTTGGCCGTATGGACCAATACCTGGTGGCCTTTTTCAATGCTGGCCGCAACCCATACCTGGAAAACATCATTGCCAACCTTTCCGGTCAAATGCAAAGCGACCAGGTTAAATGGCAAAAGCTAGGTGAAATCCTCGAAGAACTTGGCCTGGTTAGTCCTGAAACAATCAAAGAGGCATTGGCTCGTCAACAAACACGACACACCAGCCTGCCCCCTCAGAAGAAGCAACCATTTTCACTGCGTGAAAAAATCCTTAACTGGGTGAGCCTGCAACGAAACAGCCAACAGCTCGGTGATATCCTCATAGAGATGGATGCGGTGGACTCTGCTTCCCTGCGCCAAGGTATCCTGGCCCAATTATTACCTGGCAAACTTATCGCCAATCTCAGCCGGAATAATTTGCTCTTTCTGCTTAATATCTCCTTATTGGTACAAAACAGCCAGAGTGATCCGTGGATCTTTAACCAAATTCTCGATATGATTATTGAAGAAATAGGCTGCCACTCCTGCACCCTTTTTCTCACCGATGCTGAGGTGCAATACCTCATCCCTGCCCTGCAGGCGGGTACAGCTCCCCCTAGTCGCAGCCAAGGGCTCATTCCCATAGACAAAGGTCTTACAGGATGGGTCATCGCCCATGGTCGCCCCGCCTATCTGGCCAAAGGGATGCTGATTGATCATTACGCTGCCCAGTCAGAAATCCCCATAATAGATGATCTCCAATCAATCTTAGCCATCCCCATTTATGTAACAGGTGAACAAATAGGGGTGCTGGAGTTAAATGACAAAATCGACGGAGATTTTACCCCCATTGATGCCGATGTCATGACCTCAGTTGGTAATATCGTCGCTGGCTTACTGTTGGTTATCAGCAAGTCACCCGAGGTTTTCCCACAACTAGATGATGTGGATGCTGAATACGAAGATCTAGATGATTTATAACTTCGAATGAGCAAGATCACTCCTACAGTTTATGGGTAGATTAAAGCTTCCAAGCAGGCACATCACCATACACTCCAATGCATCCAGTTAATAAACTTCTACGCCAACTCCCCCAGGCACGAATCAACCAAGGTGAGATTTTTGTAGCCAAAGAGCCCACCCTGGTTTCCACCATCCTTGGTTCCTGTGTTACTATTTGCCTCTTTCATCCCCGCCAGATAGCTGGTGCCATGTGCCACTGCCAACTACCAAATGCCCCTGTTGACACAGCAAACAATCCCTTATGTTATGTGGACAAAACCCTGCCGGTCATGATTAATGAATTGCATAAACTTGGTGTCCCCTACCGTGAAATGCAGGCCAAGCTCTTTGGTGGTGCCATGGTCACGGGCCTACAGGGGAAAATGGCCCTCCATAACCGCGTCGGGCCCGCCAATGTCGAAAAGGCACGTCAGGTATTGCAACAATATGCTCTTCCCTTGGTGGCAGAATGTGTGGGTGGCCATAAAGGCTATAAAATCTTCTTTCATTCCTCAAACGGTGATGTCTATCTCAGCCGATTAAAAAATAGCCAGATTTCCTAAAAGCCTGTTGCAAACAAAGCATTGCCTCCTTGCACACGGAGAGTAGCATGGTTACCGAAAAAAAATAATCGCATTGGTGTCAGTTTCATATTCATTGTAATGCCGCCCATAATTCCAATTTGCTTGCCACGTTTTCAAAGAGCCTGTAACCGGCACTGTAAGTGCCAAGAGTTCCCTCTCTAGCCAAATTCCCAAAATAGTGATGTTCATAGTCAATAAACGGATAAGCCCCAGAAGCACCGGGGCTGGATACCCTAGTGGTGGCCGAACAAGAATATTGACAGGTATGACATTCCTGCCACACCCCAAAGCCATAATGCCAATCTTCTTTGATATTTGTCAGCGGAGGAGAGTAGGCAATCACCGCTGTTGAAATCTGGTCACTCATCATCTGGTCAATGAGTTCATCATTGAGAAGTTGCCTTTGATATAGGGCCTCCAGAAAAAGCAACTACTCTTGGCCATTCCAGTGCATACCACCAGCCGCGGATCTATACAAAGTAGACACACTCGATAGCCCTGTGCTATGGCTGAAGGTTGTACCGGTATCCGATGTAATCATTAAGGTGAAATCAGTATCAGCATTATAGGCATCAAGGGCAACTCTGATCTCATTTTCCAGCACAGAAAGTTATGATCCAGAAGAACCTGTAGACCCAGAGGAAGCGGATGAACCTGTTGAACTATCATCACCACAGGCTGCGATACACATTGCCATAACCAAAATAACTAGTGCCTGTCCAGAAATGGCCCTTTTGTCCGATCTCTGTGTCACAGCAAAAATGAAAAATGCTCACATATCACTAATATGCTGCGCTTTTTAATTTTCACTGTTCCTTGATCTCGAACAAAATGACCTATTTCTGGACAGACACTAACTATAATATACAGATTGTTTTTCGACATATGTATCCTCTAAAAAATTACAGTGGCTTGAGGAAACGTAAGCTAAACAACGCTAAACTCCCGCCTTCGCCGGAGTGACAGAGGATTCCTCCCCGCGAAGGCAGGAATCCAGGGTCATCAAAGGTTTATGAAACGGCCAACTAAACTTCCTTAAGGGCCTCAAAAACTAAAATCCG
>JAOZSN010000077.1 GCA_029939635.1 Deltaproteobacteria bacterium | reverse complement strand
GCCATGGGCGATAGGATGGCCTCCACAATCCGATGTTCCCCACAGTCGTGGGGATGAACCGATCCAGCCACCGAACTATTTTTTGGGTTTGTGATGTTCCCCACAGTCGTGGGGATGAACCAATGACTTCGTTCATTTGTAAACATCAGACAATTATTTTCAACAACTCGTCTGTCTTTTGTTTCATCAACTCTTTATCCCCCCGTGACTCGACGTTAAGGCGGAGTACAGGTTCGGTGTTTGATTTTCTGATATTAAAGCGCCACTGGGCAAAGCTCATGGACAGACCGTCAATATTATCTTGCTTCAGGCAGTCAGGGCCATATTTTTTCTCTACTTCACTAATAATGGCATCCGGGTCAGCCACTGTGTTGTTGATCTCTCCCGAGACAGGGTAGGCGGCCATCTGTTGCGCCACCATGGCAGAGAGCGGTTGGTCGCCACTGCTGAGCATTTCAGCAATAAGCAGCCAGGGGATCATGCCTGAGTCGCAGTAGGCAAACTCGCGGAAATAGTGGTGGGCACTCATCTCTCCTCCGTACACTGCGTCCTCAGCCCGCATCCGTTCTTTGATAAAGGCATGGCCGGTCTTGGTGATGATGGGCCTGCCTCCGGCGGCCGTAACCAGCTCTTCGGTATTCCAGGTAAGACGTGGGTCATGGATGATGCCGGCACCAGGATCTTTCGCTAGCATAGCTTGGGCCAGCAGGCCAACGATATAATAACCCTCTATAAAATTACCATTCTCGTCAAAGAAAAAACAGCGGTCAAAATCGCCATCCCAGGCAATGCCAAGATGAGCACCATGGCTCTTGACTGCCTCTGCTGTGACAGCCCGGTTTTCTGGTAGCAGTGGGTTGGGCACACCGTTGGGGAAATGGCCATCTGGTTCAGCCAGGATGGGGATAAAGTCAAAGGGCAGGGAAGGGGCCAAGGCCTCGATAATGGGGCCAGCACCACCATTGCCAGGATTGACGACAATTTTAAGGGGGGCAAGTTTTGTTTTGTTAACATAACCGAGGAGATGGTCAATATAGGCGGGGCGATTGTCATAGCTACTAGCTAACCCGCGATTGCGGCCATGGATCTCGTGGCCTGCTGCGGCCAGGGCCTCGATGTCTTTGAGTCCTGTGTCGCCACTTACGGGAATGGCTCCCTTGCGTACCATCTTCATGCCATTATATTCAGCCGGATTATGACTTGCCGTAACAATAATGCCACCGTCTACGTCATTAAGGTGAAAGGCTGAAAAATAAATTTCTTCAGTACCACATTGGCCCAGATGAACCACATCCACCCCAGCCTGCAGAAAGCCTTCACTTAAAGCTGTGGTTAGTGACGGCCCGGAAAGACGGATGTCGTGGGCCACGGCTATCTTACGCGGTTTAAAATGGGCGGCATAGGCCTGGCCAATATGAAAGGCCAACTTTTCATCAAGTTCATCGGGGACCTTGCCTCGAATATCATAGGCCTTAAAGCAGGAAAGAGGGGACATGGGATTACTCCGTATATTTTTATGACAGTTTGCAGTTTACAGTTCGAAGTCGTTGCGTATCTGCAGTTTACGGTTTAAGGAAGGTATCTGTATAGGTTTTCTTCCCTTGTTGTGCACTGTAAACCGTAAACTGTAAACCGTTAACTTTTTTTTGGAGATACCATGGGTTCCGCATTATTGCCAGTTGAGATCTCAGCCAAGGTGGCTGCAGTCTATGTTGAGATTCAAGATATGTATGATGAGGTGTCCTCTGCCTTGGATTTTACCTGTGAGGGGTGCCCTGATAACTGCTGTGACAGTTATTTTTTGCACCATACCTATACCGAATGGGCCTATCTCTGGGAAGGGTTGGAGTTGTTGGGGGCAGAAAAAGTGGCTGAAATTGAAGCGCGGGCCACGGCATATATCATTGCGGTGAAAAAGGCTGAGGCAATAGGTGAGCGGCCCCAAGCTATGTGCCCCTTAAACGAGGATGGCCTCTGCCTGCCCTATCAGCATCGTTTACTTATCTGCCGTCTGCATGGTGTACCTGCTGCCATGACCAGACCGGATGGCCAGCGTATGGATTTCCCCGGTTGCTTTCGCTGTCAGGAGTTGGTGGGGGAGAATATAGAAGGGCCACGCATGGATCGCACCAAAATTTTTCAAAAATTTATTGCCATTGAGATGGAGTGGCTGGGTGTTAAGCGTCAGGTGTTGCCCAAGGTGAAAAAGAGCATTGCTGAGATGATCTTAAGCGGCCCTCCGCAGTTTTCCTACTGTAAGATATAACGTCTGACACCCTAAAGGCTATGGACTCTACAGCACAGAGTACAGCAGAGGCGCAACGAATTGACCGTTTGGTTGAGCGCCGGCAAATTGATTTGCTCTTTACAGGTATGCCCCGTTCCCTATGGACCGGAGCGGCGATTAGTTTGATTGTTGTTGCCTTTTTCTGGTCCACTGCCATTGCTGCCGATATCAAGACATGGGCCATGCTCATGACCTGTACAGTTTCCTATCGTTTTTTTACTTCCTGGTTGTATTTGCGGAATGATGTGCAAACTCTGGCCCAGGCCAGGAACTATTATTATCTAAATCTGAGCAGTCTTATTATCACTGCTGTTGCCTGGGGAATGTTGGGGTGGTGGATATATCCACAGGCTGATAGTAGTGCTCAGAGGATTCTTGTTATTATTCTTATTGGTGTCTCGTCCGGTACTATCAGTGCCATGGCGTATAAACCTCTCCATCTCACTATTTTTGTCTGTGGGCTGATTGGGGCCCTGAACGTTGGTTTTTATCTGGCAGGTTCCGAGCATCTCTACTTTACCATTGCTCTTTTTACTATTTATGTCCTGTTCATTCTTAAAAATGGCTACTTGTTTCATCAGACCAGTGCTGAACAACTACGCCTCACCGAAGAGGCTATCCAGCGTGAGGCCTCTCTGCAGACAGCCACCACTGAGGCCAAGGCAGCCGCTCTGGCCCAGTCAACCTTTTTGGCAAATATGAGTCATGAGATCAGGACGCCGATGAATGGCATCTTGGGTATGACGCGTTTGGCCCTGGCCACTCCTCTGGCCCCGGAACAAAAGACCTTGCTCGATAATGTCATGACCTCGGCTGAGGGGCTGCTGGGTTTGCTAAATGATATTCTTGATTCCTCCAAAATCAGGGCAGGTCAGTTACGTCTGGAGAGCTATAATTTTAAATTGATTGATCTGCTCAAGGGGGTGGCGGCCATTATCCGCTATCCGGCCAAGGAAAAGGGTTTGGCGCTGACGGTGGATCTTGATGAAAATTTACCAGACTTTGTTAAAGGCGATGAGTTGCGTCTGCGTCAGGTGTTGGTTAACCTGGCTGGTAACAGTATCAAGTTTACCGAGCAGGGCACCATTGCTCTAGCAGTGAAATCCACCTGGAGTGACGGTGAACAGTTTGGCTTACGTTTTTCCGTGTCTGATACTGGTATAGGGGTTCCCCCTGACCAGAAGGAGGGGATTTTTGACAGCTTTAAACAGGCAGATGACTCCACGGCTCGCAAGTATGGCGGTACAGGGTTGGGGCTGGCTATCAGTAAAGAGATTGTTGACCTCATGGGGGGTGATATCTGGCTGGAGAGTGAGGAGGGTACAGGCAGCACCTTCTCCTTTACTGTATATTTAGCCAGGGGCCAGGCAGAGGATGTGCTAAGCCATGATGCTACGAGGGCTGTACGGGTCAAGGGTAAGCAGATTTTACTGGTGGAGGATAATAAGATAAATCGTGATGTGGCCCGTATGGTTTTAGAGCAGAGTGACCATCATATAACCATGGCTGAAAATGGGGTGGAGGCCCTCAAGGTGTTGGCCTATGATGATTTTGATCTCATTCTCATGGATGTGCAGATGCCTATGATGGATGGAGTGGAGGCCACTGGTATTATCAGGGCCTGTGAAACAGGGGCAGCTCTTGACCCTGCCCTCTCCTTAGCAGCTGATCTTCTTTCCTCCCTACAGGATCGGTGTCAGGGGCGTCATGTTCCCATTGCTGCCATGACTGCCAACGCCATGCGCGGTGATCGAGAAAAATGTCTGGCGGCTGGTATGGATGACTATCTAACTAAGCCCTTTGAGCCAGAACAGGTGGAAGAGGTGGTGGCCCGGCTCTGTAGCTCTACAGAAGTGGAGGAGGGTGAGCAGGTAGTGATGATTCGTTTTTTAGAGCAAGAACAAGGGATGAGTCAGTACGAACGCACCAGCATGGTGGCGGAGTCGGCTCGTTCCCTGGTGGAAACATTTATGCTGGCTGAGTCCCAGGCCAAGGCCGCTAATCTGGATGCCTTGGTTTCCTCTGTTTTGACGTTGGGGCGTATTCTGGCTAGTTTGGGTTTGCATACAAAGGCTGCATTATGTCAGGACATGGCGGCCGCAGCAGAAAACGAGCAGGATGAACCCTATAGCCAGCAATTGCAGGAGCTATGGCAGGAACTTAGTTGGCTGTTGAAATAAGGCGCGCGGTAGTTATTCGCGAAATCCCTCTGCTGTTGGAAAGCGTCGCCCTGTGCCAAAGGCCTTGCTGGTTACCTTCAGGCCCATGGCGGCCTGTTTGCGTTTATACTCGTTGATCTTGATACGCCTGATAATGTCATGAACAAGAGATTCGTCATGGCCCAGGGCGATAATATCCACCAGGGGCAGGTGGTCTTCAAGATAGGCGGCGAGAATTTCATCCAGCACATCATAGGACGGCAAATCATCTTGATCCAGCTGGTCAGGGGCTAACTCGGCGCTGGGTGGTTTGCTGATGGTGTTGGCTGGGATTATTTCTTCTTCTTTATTGAGGGTATGACTCAATATATAGACAAGGGTCTTGGGGACATCAGAGATAACTGCCAAGGCACCATTCATGTCGCCATAGAGGGTGCAATAGCCCACAGCAAGTTCTGATTTATTACCAGTGGTGAGCAGCAGGGCATTGAATTTGTTGGCCAGGGCCATGAGGAGCAGGCCTCTGATTCTGGCCTGGATATTTTGTTCTGTAACATCTTCCTTCATGCCTGTAAAAAGTGGTGCCAGGGTGGTGGTGACGCTGCTGAAGATGTCGCTAATGGGTAATAACTCAAAGGAAATGCCTAGGTTTTTTGCTAAGGCCCGGGCATCATCAATGGAGCCTTGGGATGAGTAGGGCGAGGGTAGGCCAATACCCATAACATTATCTGCCCCCAAGGCCTGGCAGGCGATGGCGCAGGTCAGGGCTGAGTCAATACCACCAGAAAGCCCCACTACCACCTTGCTAAAGCCGCATTTCTGCACATAATCGCGGCAGCCCATGACCAGGGCATCCACAACCTGAGATTCGTCATTGCTTGTCTGTTGGGGCGTAGGCTGGAGCTGATCCACGTCCACCAGGAGCATGTCTTCTACAAAAGAGCTGGCTTGGGTGCAGATACGGCCCTGGTTATCCAGCGCCATGCTGCTGCCATCAAAGAGGATAGAGTCCTGCCCCCCCACCTGATTGCAGTAGAGGAGCGGGGTGGAATATTTTCGACAGATAAGGCCAAAATTATGTTGCCGCTGGCTTATTTTGCCCATGACAAAGGGTGAGGCGGCAATATTAATGAGCAGATCTATCTCATCATTGTCGTGCAGGGTGGCAACAGGGTCGATCTCGTAGAGTTGCTCTGGGAAGGCATCGTTATCGTTGTAGATATCTTCACAGATGGTGATGCCCAGGCCCAGGCCATGGAAATAGAGGCATTGATTATTCTGGCCCGCTTGAAAATAACGGGACTCATCAAAGACATCATAGGTGGGCAGCAGTTTTTTATGGGAGGTAAAGATGATCTCCCCCTGCTCAATGAGCAGGCCACTATTATGCAGAGGTTTTCCCGAACCTTTTTTTGCTGCTGTTATAGCACCAAAGAGTACGCTAATGGGCAGATTTTTCTGTAGATCCTCCAGCACCGCATCTTGCTGCTTAAGAAAGGCGGGATGCTCCAGGTAGTCCTGGGGCGGATAGCCGCTTAAGGCCAGTTCCGGAAAGATGGCTAAGGTGGCCCCGGCTGCTGCTGCCTTGGCCGTCCATTGTTTTATTTTCTCTCCATTAGCATGGAAGTCGCCAATGGTGGGATTGAGTTGGATGAGAGCAAAGATCATGGTTATCTATACCGCCTTCTTTTGTAACAGGACAGTAAAATATTACCAGCAGAGCTTCGCTTATTTTTTTCTTACAAAAACCGCCTTGGTGGCATAGTTGCTAATTATAAGCTTGTTGTCAGCAACTGTATACTCCACCTCAATCTTTTGACCTGCTAAACTGAAGGTAAATATAAGAATATCGGCTTTTACCGTCCAATTTCCTTTTTTGGGTTTACCATTTGTCGTGTAAATGCCACTGCCGTCAGCATTTATTTTGAGGCTGGTGCTGTCCAGAAAACTTTGTGGTTTTGCTTCCCCCACAAAGGAGTATTCTGTAGGGATCCAGGTGCCAATGAGTTTTTTGCTGCTGGCTTGGCAGGGTGACATATTTATGAAGAGTATGGCAAAGAGGGCCAGAGCAATGGGAAGAATATTTTTATGCATGGGTGTTTCCTCCTGATGGGGTAAGTGCACAGTGAATTTTTTAAGGTCAGGTTCTTGCTATCTCAGCGCAGAACTATTTCAACGCGGCGATTCATTTTTCGGCCCACCTTATTTGTATTGCTGGCAACTGGGGATAATGACGCCACGCCATCAGCATCTAACTGACTCTTGGCAACCCCAAATTTTGTAATGAGTAGGGACATAACGGTCTTGGCCCTATTTGTCGAAAGAGTATGGTTGTTGCTTAGCTTTCCCGTACTATCTGTGTGGCCGACAATGAGAAAACCGGTTTGTTTATGGCTCTTCATGTACTCGGCAATTGTTTTTAAGGCCTGATCTGAACCTGGTTTTACCGTGGCTTTGCCTGTGTCAAAATAAATATCATAAATGGCAATATGCCCTTTGGCTGCTATGCCCTTGGCAATTTTATCCACCGTCACAAGGCCCGTGTCAGCCACCCCTACTTCGATAACATCTTGAGTAATCAGGGTATACTTATCATTGTCAATGGCATAGACAATAATAAAGATATCTATACCATCAATCTGGGCGCTGGCAGCAATAAAACATTGTTTTGTCTTAAAACTAGGGATTTCTATTCCCATACCAAATTTGCCATTATTGATGCCGTTCCAGTATCCGCCTGTTTCATAATATTTAGACCGCCAATCCTGAGATTTGCCTCCGACACCAAGTTGTTCATCAACCAGAGCGGTTAAAACAGTGAAATCAGCAGCCTTAAAGGCCGCCTTGTAATTGCTTAGGATAAATTCTGGCGTGTTTTCTTTGGCACTGGAATACTGGATTCTGGTTATTTTTCCCTCAAGGTGTTTGGGGTCTTTAAAATTTAATGCGCCCTTGTCGTTTAGCGGAAGTTTATATGCACCCCATATTGTTTCTTCATAAAATTCAATGGAAGACCCTGCAACCCTACTTATAACCGGGTGATCCATGCTACCGGCAACATCTGGTTTGTTTTGCTGGGGCGTGCTTGATTTTGTAGAGCCTAATGTGGCATTTTTGTTGATAGTAACCAGACCAACTTGAGCTGCCCCAACCTCGATAACATCTTGGGTGATCAGGGTATACTTGTCATTGTCAATAGCATAGACCGTAATAAAGACTTCAATGCCGTCAATTTGGGCTTTGGCGGCAATGAAAACTTGGTTTGTCTTGAAGCTAGGGATATCTATTCCCATGCCAAATTTACCATTGCCTATTCCATGCCAGTAGCCACCTGTGCCATAATATTTGTCCTTCCAATCATGAGATCGACCACCCACTCCTAGCTCTTCATTTGCTATTTATTGTAAGATGGTAAATCCGGCAGATTTGAAGGCCGCATTATAATTACTTGCTATAAATTGAGGATTGTTTTCTTTGGCGCTTGAATATTGAATTCTGGTAATTTTGCCACTAATATTTTGGGGAGTTGAAAAATCCAGGACTCCTTTGGCGTTAATTGGCAGCTTATACTTGCCAAATTTAGTCTGTTTATAAAATAAAATTGTGGATCCTTTAACTCTATTAATAACCGGGTGGTCTTTGCTGCCAGCAACATCTGGCCCACAAAGAGCAGAGGTGGGCACCGCACATATGAATGTTACCAAGGCACATAGTGTAATTAAATTTTTCATCCAAAAGGCCTCCATATAAATAGTAAAATTATTTGGAAATTTTAAAATGGTGTAATTTCTTTGACGAACTTTTTTTAATCTTAATTATTTGTTTGGTGGAAATATTGAGAAAGAGTTCTCCCTGGCTGTTGTATAGTTCTGCAGCATAACGCCCCCCTGGTAATTGAACCCGGTAGTCCCCTTTGCTGTCCGTTGCTGTGTACAGAGGATTTCCGGCAACCTTGAAGTCATTTATGTCCTTGCTTGTTCTTTTGCCACTGATTTGTTCCAGGGGGAAAAAAGCAATATAAACAGGATAGTGTATTTTGTTATGGTGCGAGCCTTTGAGGAAGACATGTCCTTTAAGATTACCTGTATCGCTGGCTTGTGGGAAAGAACAATATGGCTGCCCGTCACCAGGGCGTTTGTTTGCTTTTCGAGGTTCGGCATGGCTTGGAACCGCAGCTGTTTTTATGGTTATGGTATCAGCGGTAATGAGTATGTTGGTATCTTGTGTTTCAATATGGATGTTTCTTTTGGGCAGGGGCGGCGTTGTCGCACTTGAAAAACGCAGAGACTCAACCATTGTTCGTAGTATGTGGTTGGCTTGGGGAGATGCGGCAAATGTCAGGATTTGAACCCCTATGCCACGTGTTTCGTTTATAAAAACATACCCTGTGTATTCTCTCCTGTTTTTTTTATGTCTATATTGATGAAGAATGGCGGTATTGTTGCCAATGTGGTGAGTGCCAAGATCTTTACGGAATTTGAGATCCCAATTTTTCTGGTGGGATTTCTCGATTAAATGACGGGAGAATTTTTCCAATGTTTCTCCTGCTGGCAGTTTTACTGGGGATACCTTGCAATAGCCCACACCCGATTTGCTAAGAGAAATACCCTCTTTGGGTGTTTGTGAGGTGCTTTGCCAGTCATCGGGAAACTCAAAAGCGATGTCCCATTTTGTGGATCGCCATGTTGTGTATCCTGGTTGCCATGTACAGTTGAGTAATTCGCCTTGGGCAGCGGCAAAATTATTCAGGTTTAAGGCAAAGCTAACAAGAAAGATGGTCGTTATGAGAAGGGGTTTTTTGATGACGTTCATATGGCTGATTTTTCTATGAATTCAAGGGTTAGAATGCTGAATATGTACAATTTATCATACGTTCTCCTAGGAATACAGAACTAAAATAGTATAGATTTGGTGCTTGTGGGGACGGGTACCCCCCCCTCTCTCTCAAATAGGGAACACAAGGGGAGAAATGAGTGAGTGGTGCCTTGCTCCCTTTTCCCTTGCCAGAAACGGGCTTCCTGTATAGATTAATAATCTCTATAGCGTGATAATATTCCTTGTTATTTTCTCCTCTGCAGGTGCCCTCGAATAATGTCAGAATCTACTGAAAAATATTTTGTCTTAGACACCAATGTCCTTCTCCATAATGCCGATGCCTTGGGTAGCTTTTCTGATAATGTCATTGTTCTGCCCATGACCGTTATTGAAGAGTTGGATAAGTTCAAAAACCACTCCGACGAGTTGGGTCGTAATGCCCGTCGGGTCATCCGCGAGCTCGATACCCTGCGTCATCAGGGCAGTCTCTCTGTGGGTGTGCAGATGGAAAATGGCGGAACTGTCATGGTGGTGTTAGAGCATCATATGGCCGAGCATCCGGCCTTGGACTGTTCTGTTCCTGATAACCGCATCCTGGCCGTGGCCCATACCCTCTTTGTACAGAATAAGCGGGTGGTCTTTGTCTCTAAAGATATCAATGCCAGGATCAAGGCCGATGCCTTAGGATTTGAGGTGCAGGATTTTGAGAAGCAGAAGGTTAATATTGATGAGCTTTTCTCTGGCTATCGTGAACTGGATGTACCCGGTGAGTTGATTAATACCTTTTATAAGCAACACACGATGGAGATCAGTGATTATGATCTTTTTCCAAATGAGTTTATCCTGCTCCGTGATGAGGCTAATCCCAAACATACGGCTCTGGCTAGAGCCTTGGATGAGAATCATCTGGGTAGCCTCATCCCTGACTATGAAGCAGCTTGGAAGATCCATTCACGCAGTAAAGAGCAGCGTATGGCCATGGAACTTCTCCTTGACCCGGATGTGGCTATTGTTACCCTGGTAGGTCAGGCTGGTACCGGCAAGACCTTGTTGGCCCTGGCCGCGGCTTTAGAGACTACTCTTGCCACTAAACGCTATGATAAGATCCTGGTGAGTCGGCCCATCATCCCCATGGGCAAAGATCTTGGCTATATGCCAGGAGATAAAGATGAGAAACTGGCCCACTGGATGCAGCCGATTTTTGATAACTTGACTTATCTTATGGGTGGGGGCAGTAAGAAGGATGAGAATTCTGACGATACAGCCCGCAAGCAGGTGGAAAAATTGCTTAAGGATCAGGTTATCGAGATGGAGGCCTTAACCTATATTCGTGGTCGCTCTATTCCTGGCCAGTATGTTATTATTGATGAGGCCCAGAATCTGACACCCCATGAGGTAAAGACCATCATCAGCCGGGCCGGTGAGGGTACCAAAATGGTGCTCACCGGTGACCCGTACCAGATTGATAATCCCTACCTGGATTCTTCCAGTAATGGTTTGACCTATACGGTGGAACGACTCAAATCATTACAGGTGCATGGTCATATTACTTTACGTAAATCTGAACGTTCGACGCTCGCCGCCGTAGCCGCCGACTACCTCTAAAAAGTCCAGCAGTACCTCATCTTTGCCCGATTGAGCCTTCTCGCATAGCTGTACTATGCTTCAAAGACTCAAACGAGCAGGTAAGGGAGCGGAGCGAGACTCCGAATCTAAGGCACTGCTGAACTTTTTCGCCCTTCAACCTGAATTGCTAAAAAAATATGGAATTTACTCCTAAATGGATCGCCTGGGAAATTACCCGGCGGTGCAATCTAAAATGTGTTCATTGTCGCTCCTCTTCTGGTTTGGAGGTGGATGGTCATCCTGATTTTTCACTTGAGGAGGCCAAGCTGGTTATTGATGATATTGTTTCCTATGCTTCGCCGGTGGTGGTGCTGTCTGGTGGTGAGCCACTGATGCGGGATGATGTCTTTGATATTGCCAGTTATGGTACCTCCAAGGGCCTGCGTATGTGTCTGGCCACTAATGGGGTGTTGGTTACTCAGGAGATTTGTGACAAGATTAAGGAGAGTGAGATCAAAATGGTCTCCCTTTCTTTGGATGGCTCCACGGCGGCGGTGCATGATGATTTTCGTAATCAGCCCGGTGCCTTTGACGGCATGATCAATGCCGCCCGTCTCTTTAAGGAAAATGATATTCCTTTTCTGATCAACTCCTCCTTTACCAAGCGTAATAAGGATGAGGTGCCCCAGGTCTATACACTGGCCAAGGCACTTGGGGCCACAGCCTGGTATATGTTTATGATTGTGCCCACCGGACGTGGTGAGGACATCATGGAGGAGCTGGTACCCCAGGATATGTATGATGATTTGCTGGAATGGCATTATGAGATGGAAAAGAACGAGCATGATATCTTGGTGCGCCCCACATGCGCCCCCAGTTATTATCGTTTAGTGTTGCAGAAGAAAAAGGAGGGTGGTGATGAATTTGAGCGTCGCAGCCTGAAATTTTCCACAGGTGGCTCCAAGGGCTGCCTGGCCGGTCAGGTTATCTGTCTTATTGATGTGGACGGCAATGTTTTGCCTTGTAGTTACTTTCCCATGGGGGCGGGTAATATTCGTGAGCAATCCTTTAAGGATATCTGGGAGAACTCTAAACTCTTCCACGATATGCGAGATTTTAAGGCCTATAAAGGACGTTGTGGTGCCTGCGAATATGTCAATGTCTGTGGCGGCTGCCGAGCCAGGGCCTATGCCATGAGCGGCGACTATATGGCCGAAGAACCCTTTTGTAATTATGTACCCAAGAAGCTGCGCTAGGGCCACCGCCTTCAGCCTGTACAACACCTAAAGAAACTCCTCAACCCTAACCTAGAGCCACTGTAAGTTTTACTAAGGTCACTGGATAAGTGCCTTAACAACAGCTGCAGATAGCGATCAAAGATAGACCTTTGAGCAGTTTATTTTAAACGCCTTTTTTAGTTTCTTGCCACTTTTGACACGAAAATTACTTATAAGGCACTAAAAGGCTACCGCCTACATACTTAGAAAAATTACCCTATGAACACTACCTTTCTGAAAGCCTGTCGAGGCGAAAAAACCGACCATACCCCAATCTGGATCATGCGCCAGGCTGGACGTTACCTTCCTGATTACCATAAGGTTAGAAGTCAGATGACCTTTTTGGAGTTATGTAAGAACCCGGAAAAGGCAGCTGAGGTAACCCTGCAGCCCGTTGATATTCTGGGGGTAGATGCGGCCATTCTGTTCTCTGATATCCTGGTAACCTTAGAGGCCATGGGCATGGATCTTGACTTTAAGGAGAAGCAGGGACCGGTGCTGGCCCATCCCATCCGTAGTCAGGCCGAGCTGGATCAGCTCATCATCCCTGATCCCATTGAAAAATTGGGCTATGTCATGGATACCATCAGCCTGCTGCGCACAGAGCTGGCTGACAAGGTACCCCTCATTGGTTTCTGTGGGGCACCTTTTACTCTCTCCACCTATATGATTGAGGGCGGTTCCTCCAAGAACTTTTTTAACACCAAGAAGATGATGTATACCGATCCTGGTCTCTATCATAATCTCATGGCCAAACTCACCGCCTCCACCATCAGCTATTTGCAGGCCCAGGCCGAGGCTGGCGCCCAGGCCCTGCAGGTTTTTGATTCCTGGGCTGGTTCTCTGGCCCCCAATGACTTTGCTGAATTTGCCTTGCCCTATGTGCAGGAGATTATTGCCGCCCTGAAACCTGCTGGTATTCCGCTGATCTATTTTGCCAATAACTGTGCTGGCCTGCTTGATTTGACTAAGACCAGTGGTGCTGATGTCCTTGGTCTGGACTGGCGGGTTGACATCCCCACGGCCATAGAGAACTTTGGCCCAGACATTGCCATCCAGGGTAATCTTGATCCTATCTCTCTGCTGCTGCCCGAGGATAAGCTGGAAAAACGCATTGCCTCTATTCTGGAGCGTGGTCGTGGTGCCAAGGGCCATATCTTCAACCTGGGTCATGGTATTGTGCCGGAAACACCGCCGGAAAAGGCTAAGTTTGTGGTAGAGACCGTTCACCGTCTTTCTAAAGGCAAGTAGCCCGTTCTCTGTACTGACAGCTATTATGACTATCCCTGACCAGCAACACTGTTACGCCCTCATGGAGGAGTATGCCATGTTGGCCAATATTCGTGACCATTCTATTATGGTGGCACGGGTGGCGGTGTTGTTGACCGATGGTTTGATTGGTAAGGGCGTAAAGCTGGATCCTGCCCTGGTGATGGCAGGTGCCTTGCTCCATGATATTGCCAAGACCCAATGCCTTGATGT
>JAOZSN010000215.1:2806-3649 GCA_029939635.1 Deltaproteobacteria bacterium | reverse complement strand
GGAGGATTCTCCAATTATAGAATTGACATTGGAGTCAACTGGTGACCAGCCACCGGTTGAGCGACTGGTTTTAGCGGCAGCGTAAAGCGCCCGTTGTGCGTTGGGGGATTTAAGAACGGCACCAGCGATGGCGTCGTAAATTGAGCGTTTGACAGAAGCAATATTCATCCTCGCCCTCCGTTTCTTGCAACAGTACGGGGAGAGAATGTGGTGGAAACAGAAGCCGCGACAATGGCTCGGACGTTTTGCAGATCAGCAAGGGTGCAGTTGGCGAACTCAACGGTATGATTCCCGATGGTTACCCGGCCCTTACGTTTACCCAAACCAAAATCAAGAATGGCCTGGTCGATTGAATCAAGATCTGTGGAACTGTATGCCATGTAGCGTCTCCAGAGGTGTTGTTTTTCTCTGGAGAGCTTACAAGTTGTTTTTCACGATTTTGGATGTTTGTGGGTAATCTATGGCTTTTTATGGTTATTTACAGGGTGAACACTGAACTTTGCATGCTAAGTCATGCTTTTTATGCTTGACAGTATCTATGGACGCCACCTTGACGACGGTAAAATAGATCATTATCGTCTTGACTATAATATTGACAATATGAGACAAGGAGTGTAACAAAACAAATTATAGTTTGAACTAAAACAAGGAGATTGCAGAATAATGCAACAAACAATTACAGTAAACATGAACATCCCTGTAGTACTATCAACTGATGATGAGCTGTTTGTTGCCTCTTGCCCAATTCTTGATATCATTTCACAAGGCGATACCGAAAAACTAGCTAAGAAAAACTTAAAAGAGGCCATTGGTCTATTTTTTACCACCTGCATTGAAATGGGT
>JAOZSN010000215.1:0-2796 GCA_029939635.1 Deltaproteobacteria bacterium | reverse complement strand
CGAAGTTCTAAAAGAATGTGGATTTAAACCACTCGACAATTACCATAATCACCAAGTTGTTGACACGCAGGAACACATGAATGTTCCTCTTCCATTTATCGCCGCACAGTCCCTGTCTGAATGCCACGCCTAACCAATGTTCACTGGAAGGTGCTTGTTTGTATCTTCCAGCATGACGGATTTAAGTTTCATAGACAAAATGGCGATCATCGCGCTTACATCAAAAAAGGGGTCATTCGCCCCATAGTTATTCCGACATACAAATCTATTGGAAAGGACATTATTCATTCTAATATGCGGACGGCAAAAATGAGTCGTGATCGGTATTTTGAGCTTTTAAAAAAATGTCAGTAGCGACTTCAGGATTTTTCCATCCTTCTCCGCAAGATTTTCTTACGCCATTCATCAATTAATTCAGTATCTGACTCCCACATTCCCCCGCCTATTTTTTCAGCAGGAAAGGTCGGGTATTCTTTCAGCAATTTTGTGACCGTAGCCTCTGAGCGATTGAGGTAGTCACATATATCTTTCATTCCAATTAATACGGCCACTGCTACCACCTCACGCGTTTATTTGTTTTTTTTCTAATTTGCTGCACTGGTTGTTGCTGTTCTTGGTTCGGATCCGGCCAATATCTAATGCCTTTTATTTCTGCAGCCACAAGGCCCAGAGCCATGCAGTCCCAATAATGATTTGCTCTGCTGCCTATCTGTTGCCAGACACCGTTATCATCCCTGACTTCGGCGCAGAGTTGGGCGGCGAAATCTTCGGTGGTATCGGCATGGAGGTGGATGGCACCAGGGTCTGCCGGGGCGATTGATAAGCGCAGGGCAAGGAGATCCTTAAAATGGGTGGTGTTGACTCGGCAACGCTGCAGGGAGCCGGGGAATGGCTTTTTTGTGCCGGGGTAAAACTCCACATTGGAGTAGGTAAAGGGCTGGGCCATGGTACGCTCACCCCTTGATGGCAGAATCAGACCAGGTCGCACCCTGCAAAAATCATAAACCTCGGAGGTTCGGTGACCGGCAGAGTCGATCAAACCAAACTGGAGTGGGTATGTGTTACCTGCAGCATCGAGGTATTGATCCTCCCACAGCACTTTGACCAAGGCTTCCAGATCCAGAACAAAACCTTCACGCACCAACCACACATCACCAGATAAACCATAACCCACAGCAAGGATAGTGAAGTAAAAAACATTATCTTGGGTATCCACCCCGAACAGGAGGCAAGCTGTTTGATCATGACCTGGAACAACGCCTGCAGGCCGATCATCACAGAGGGCGAGGATTTGATCTTCTTGACGCTCTTGGTCGTATTCTTGCCACGGCTCAGCCATGTGTTTGTTGAAAAAGTTTTTCAGCGCCTTTTTCTGCTCAATCTTAGTTTTGCGAGGATCCTTCGTTTTCAGAAAATCAGCAGCAACTTCTGAGAGTGAGACAAAATAAGAGATCCAGGAGGGCTGATGGTAACCGATACGAGCTGGTCGATGTTTACGCAGATAGGCAAACTGCTCTAGCCCCAGGGTGTCGTCGTCCCATTTTTCACCACACCCCACGCACTCATACCAAGCTAGTTTATCATTAGCTATTTTCTGGCGGGATAGGGAGTGACCGTCTTCACCATGGGCCCATTTAATCCGAGAAAAGAGCATGACCTGTTCCTTACGGCATAGCGGGCACCGGACATAATAATCAAAGATAACATCAGAGTCGATGGTCAGCGCAACCCATACTGGACCTTTCTCATCTGTGGGACTTGAGGTAATGAAAATTTTATGATTATGAGGGTAGGCACGGACACGGATCTCGGCAAGCTCGATGGTGCCTGCCTCTTTTTTATTGGGGGCGTCTTTATATTTATCCACCTCCTGCAGATCTAGGTAGCGGATTGATTTATTTGATAGGGATATGGCAGAACCAGCCCAGCCAAGATAATAAATCATGGGCAGGAGTTTGATCTTTGTTTTTGTGATATCGTCGTGGTTTCCGGTTTTAAGGGCACGTAGCCTGGGGGCGTTATTGATCATTTTCTTGATCCGCTCCTCGCAGTTTTCTGTGGCTGTTTCCTTGTCCGGATAAACAGAGAGAGCAGGACCAGGCTGACGATCCATTACATACCCCATGGCAGAATCCACCATGGTGGACTTTGCGGTCTGAGCTGCAGCACAAACTGTGATGACTTTCACAAATGGCAGAAAGGCGGCATCGAGCTGCCCCGCGATATGTGGGGTAATGTTGAGCGACATGCGCGAGCCTTCCATGGGGCCATGGGTGATGATGCGGTGTTTCTCAACCCACTCGGACGGTTTTATTTTTTTACGGCGGCGGAGGATCTTGCGCTCAGCCTTTGAGAATTCGGTGGTGCAGGAAAAACCAGCACGCATGGATTCAGACAGCCATGGAGGGCAGACGGTGATGCGGTATTGTTTAGGGCCGTTTTGAGGAGTTAGCATTTGTTGTGGTTAGAATTTATTAACTAAAAATTTACGGATAGCGGCACAGGCTTGGGTCAGGGTGGTCTCATGCATTTTTTTTGCATTACGCCGATTATGCCGAAGATAAACTTTACCAAATAGACCACGTGAGAATTCAAGCTTGCACTTCTCCTTGGTGGAATGGATGGTGATATTTATTGTGACGTCTGCTTTTCTTCTCATTGTTTTTTTTTGACCCCTTTCTTTGGGGATAATGTAGTGGTTATTGGTGGATGGGTTATGTGTTGATTTGTTGGTGGCGGGTTATTGACACTGTTGGAAAGCCTCAGTGCCAGACCAAGGCTTTCCGTTCTTTACCA
>JAOZSN010000214.1 GCA_029939635.1 Deltaproteobacteria bacterium | reverse complement strand
CTCCAGGGCTTTCGATTATGGGAAGAATGGACTTAGGTTCCTGTATTTATTTTTCCGGATTAGCAACTCTGGCCAGGGCATACTAATGGGAGGAATTATCGCTAGGTTCCGTTCGATCTGGAAATCTGTTAACAGTAATTTCAAGGCCTCATTACGCCGCAGGCCGCAACGGAATCCTAAAATCAGCAGTAAGACCTGCATCTCTCGAAGGCGTTCAGGAATATTGTTGTTGTTTGTTAGGCATTCTTTTATGCGATGATATTCTCGATGACTGATGATGTTTGCATTTACCCTGCCGCTTATTCCAGCCAAGTCAGGCAGATCAATCTCTGGTGCTCCTATTGTATCTCGTAAAAAATCGTGAAATGAGGTGAGGAGCCTCACTTTTCTTGTTTTTTGCTCCTCAGAGTCGTCAACTCGCATGATTACGCAGTCATATAATGCCTCCCAGCTCTCTGGGTCAGGTGCTGCTATATCAAAATCATACCCAAAGGCCACTAGTTCAGGGAAAATTGTGGAATAATAGGTGCGCAGGCTACTAGGCCGTAGTTTTTCGTCATACCTGGCATTGCGGAGTCGTTCTAGGCACCATCGGGCAATGAGTTGTAGTAGGGGCGATAGTTGTTCTGGTTTGCTCAGGAAATACTCAATGCCTTTGATGACCATGTCATCTCTGGCTGGGCTCAGACATTTGCGTAGTTGATCCATTTTTCGCCACTGATCACGCGGGGTGGTTGGCTGTTGGTACGCAATTTTATGTTCAGCAGCAGGTGAGAGTCCAACTTGATTCGTGTTTTGGTCACTATTTCCCTCTTCCTTTAAAGAAATGTATTTTTTGATCTTCAGGTCAGAGCGTAAGCGCGCCCATGCTTGGGGCGATAAGGGTACTGCTTGCTTTAATGAGCTGGCATAGCGGACTAGATATTGAGGTGATTTCAACCCAGTGAATGCCCGGCAGCCTGATATGAACTCCTTAAAGTTTGGCTGATTAGCAAAGGGGATGCCTAGATAATATAAAAAACTTGTCAGAATGAATTGCAGGTGTTGCCCTGGTGAGGATGCTTTTTTTCTATAGGTAGATTGCCAATGCTGGTAAGGGGCGGAGTTTTCGGGAAAATCAGCGGGGAAGGTCGTCCATTCATGGCCATATAGCTTTATCCATTTAATAATAAGCAATGTTGTTATTGGGTCGGGAAACCAGCGCCTATTGTACTTTCTTTCTTTATCCTTTTTTAATTTCTGTAGGCTGAAAAGATTTAGCCAGAGAAGGCCATGGGGGCGTGACTGGTCAGTATTTGAATCACACAAGTTGGTCATGTGCTCATAATTATCTGTCCTGATATCTTTGCTGGCTATGGCATCTGTCATGGCGATCAGCCATCGTTTGTGGAGCAGACCGCCGTGCACTGCTGCTGAAAAAATGAGCTGGCCAGCAAGAAATATTTTTTCCTCCTGTTTATTGGCAAATAGTGGGGGAGATTCTAATGATTGTAAAAATAGTTTTTGTAATTCTTTTATTGCCTTAGCCTCGGCAAATCTTTCTGGGGTGAATGGTGAGGGCTCATTGGCTAAGGCATGCAGTGGGGATGGTATTGTTACCTGCCAATCAAGCTTTTGCACGCCGCGAGCCAGGCCTGTAATAAAGAACTTATGTTGGTGCAGGCGGCTATACCCTTTGAAATGGTGAAATATTTTATTGATGAGAAAATCACGGCGGTGATCAGTGATATGTTGGTTTTTTGCTCCGGTGACCAGAGACGGCTCAAAGGGATAGATGAGATTAAGGGTGGTGAGCTGCTGCTTGAGTAATTTATACCTCTGGGTGTAGATTCGTAGTTTATGGCCACCAGAAGGTTTTTTGCCAAGTTCTATGAGTTTCCAGCCTGGCCAGATGGATTTGGTAATTTTTTTGGCCATATTTTAGGAACCGATGACCTGCCAACAGTTATCGGCGAGGATTTTAGTTAATGGGGCCTCAAGTTCGTTTGCTAGCATATGCGGCGAAAGGGTGGAGAAACGACCAAAGGGTTCTTGGCCAATGAGCCAGTGGCCCATATAGGCATCGATTATTTCGCCGCTAACTCCTAGCTCGTTAAGCTTGCTTCGCAGGTAGTGGCGGTTGGCATTTGTTGGCAAGCTTAATTGCCAGGCGTAATCACTGCCAGATATAACGGAGTATTCTTTAACCAGGCGTAGTTCATCCTTTTTGAGATCAATTTTGAGGTAGAAAAGGAAAGGGTGTTTATGTTTCTCTGCTATTGCACTCGTTTTCCCTGGCCAGATAAATGTCTCGTCATAATCGGCCTGCAGCTCTTTGTGGAGGGCAGGATTCAAGAAAATGAAATTGTCCATTGCCTGCCGGCGGTGCTTGTCATAGGCAGCGATTTGTTTGCGACACAACAAAGGTATCCAGACCAATCGTGCGTTGTAATTGCCAATATTGTCCTTGTCGCAGATAGCCAGTAGGCCAGAGTCCATATCTAAATCATTTAACGAAAAGAGGGGATCCTTCACAGCCCTGTAACCACTGGCAAAAGCCAAAAATGCCATGCAGTAACTTGTCATGGCATTGTGGAAATCAATAAATGATGTAATTCGGTGGAGATCACGCTCCTCATACCTGACTCTGGCACGGAGGTTTTTGACCAGTGTTGTTACTGAATCATCAGTAGGGCAAACAGCAGTCCCGATATGGATATTGTTATATGTTGCCATTGGCTGAAAGTCAGCAGGCCAGCAGTACATTCCATCGTGGTAGCTTCGATACAGGGACTCTACTAGCTCTGTGCAGGCGCCAATATATTCTATCTGAAGACTGGCCAGGTCAGAGGCATAATAATAGAGTGGAGTTTGTTGTCCTGAGGTAGGTAGCTCTCCCAGGCAAGTTGAGGCAGTGGCATGGTCATCACAATGCTCAGCCAGGTATTGTTTGAAATAGGAAGAGATGCGGTGAACGGTGAATCGGCAATTAGACTTCTTGTTTAATGATTTTAGTAGTTTTTTTAACCTGCCTTCAAGGGGAGTATCTTGTTTGTCTATCTTGGGGCCATCAACAAAGAGAGAGACGTTTAGTGATCCTTCCTGCTCTCGTCGTTCTTGAATCCATGGTTCAAGAATGTCCCAGGCTCGGTGGTAAACTGGCAGGATAATGTTTGTAGCTGTTGGCCTTAGAAATGGAATTTCATCTTCTTGGGCCTTCCGTGCCTTATGGGGCCGTTGCGCTGGCAGACCCCATTCCTTATCAACATAATATAATTGAAGAAGGCTATTTTTTCTAAATGGATCGTTGGTTGATCTGTATTGCGTTAGCTGAACCTGAGAGGCAATGGCGAATGGTTTTGAGAGATAAAACATTGTTGCAATAAGAGCTGCCAGTTCTTTCTGCTGGGATACAGAGAGTTTTGTCTCGTTGAATTTTCCCTTGGCCAGTGAGTGGGCCGCAGTTATCAATAGATGATAAATTTCATGAAAACTGAGATTATCCCAATGTAGGTGTAGTAATTGGTTGTTGGTGGCAATATAGCGGGATTTGATTTTTTGTTGGAAGTAACGAGCTGCTGGCGATTCCCCTTTGGCCATGTCGACCGGTTTTGTATCCTGAACAATTGTAGGCTTAATATTGCCATGGATTGCAGAGTTTCTTTTGCTATCTTTTTCCTTGG
>JAOZSN010000076.1 GCA_029939635.1 Deltaproteobacteria bacterium | reverse complement strand
CCTTGCTCCTTGGCAATCTCAGAAATCATACGAGTCATTAAAGCAGGGTTAATTAAAGTTAACTGCATACCTTCAGATGTTTTGATATCTTTCCCTGGAATCTGCAAAAATGGGTTCGATTGAACCGAGTCTGAAATCTGGAGATAAACTCCCCCATGCAAGGCATTCCATGCCCTTGTAACGACAATTTGCTCAACAAATGCCCTTGCTTTTTTCAGATACACTGTTTCAGAAAATTTTTCTAATTGGGTCAGGTTCCACCAAAGAGAGCATGAAAGACTCACTATCCAAATAATAAGACCAATGAGAATATGTTTTTTAGGATCAAGTTGCATTATGTATATATCGTGAGAGGCCAACGACTATTTTGATTTTCTGGCAAGCCAGATTCACTGCAACCCAAGTATCGGCGAACAAATGTCTTGCTGCTCTTCCATCAAGCCTTTTCCCTATAGATACGACATAATATCATCATAGGCAATTGCAGATAGACAGTCAAACTGCAATTGCCAAGGACAGATCAAGAATATCCTGGCGATGCGTGAAAGGAATTAAGCTTGTCATTTTATCACCCCATTCCCCTGTGAAATTAAGGTAATGCTCCTCCTGTCTTAAAAGCAAACATTCCCACACCATTACATAGAGGACGGCACCCACAAAATACATTTGAAAAACAAGAAGTTATCACGATCAGCAAAAAAACTTATCACACAGTTATCAACACCCAGACACCAAAGCCCATTGGCAAAGCAAAGAGAGTGACCGTTGTAAGCTTTTACCTTGTCAAGGAGGCCTAGATACGCTATTTTTCAACGCTATCTAAAAAATCCACCATCAAACCATGCGAAAATCACAAGACTACTACTTCAACAAGGCCAAAAAGGAAAAATACCCGGCTCGCTCGGTATTCAAACTGGAAGAGGCTCAGCAAAAACACAAGATTATCAAACCTGGCAACAAGGTTCTTGATCTTGGTTGCCACCCTGGCAGTTGGTCCATCTATGCCGCCAAGCAGGTGGGCCAAAACGGCAAGGTTATTGGTGTTGACCAACATACGACCAAGCCGTACCAATTTGCCGGTGCTGCCAAGATGAAGCTTATCAAGGCCGATATCTTCAGCGAGGAAATATTCTCCACCCTGGGGCAGGAATCCTTTGATGTAGTGTTAAGTGATATGGCACCCGCAACCAGCGGTCATAAATTTTCCGACCACCTGCGCTCCATTGAACTGAGCCGCCGTGCTCTGGAAATTGCCTGTCAGACCCTGGTCAAAGGTGGCCATTTTTACTGTAAGGTCTTCCAGGGTGAGGATTTCCCCGACTTTGTTACCGAGGCACGACGTTTTTTTAAGAAAGTAAAGACAGTAAAACCAAAATCATCCAGGGTAGAGAGCCGCGAGGTCTTTGTCCTGGCACAAAACAAAAAATAGGTAACTGTTCAGCTGTACCCATATTTGTTCATGTAGAGCTGAACAGTTACATTTCGGTGGAATCGCACATTGCACGACCCCACCTGAATAGATATAAAACAAGAGGTATTGATACATGTCTGGACATTCCAAATGGGCAAATATTAAGCATCGCAAGGGTGCTCAAGACGCCAAACGCGGCAAAATCTTCACCCGCCTTATCAAAGAAATCACCATGGCCGCCAAGACAGGCGGCGGTGATGCCACTGCCAATCCGCGCCTGCGCTCGGCCATTGCCGCTGCCAAGGCAGAAAACATGCCAAAGGACAATATTGAGCGCGGTATAAAAAAAGGTACCGGTGAGCTGGACGGTGTTAATTATGAGGAGATCCGCTACGAGGGTTACGGCCCTGGTGGCGTGGCCGTGTTGGTGGATTGCATGACAGACAACCGTAACCGCACTGTTGGCGAAATACGCTACTTCTTCAGTAAAAGTGGTGGCAACCTAGGCGAATCTGGCTGTGTGGCCTTTATGTTTGACCGCAAGGGTTCTATTCTCATCAACAGCGCCGACACCGATGAAGAGACCTTGATGGATCTGGTCATAGAGGCAGGTGCAGAAGATATGATTGTTGAGGATGAAACATTCCAGGTTCTCACAGGGCCTGATGATTTTGATGCCGTGCGTGATGCCATTGAACAGGCTGAAATTTCCATGGTTGAAGCAGGTATCTCCATGATTCCCCAAAACACGGTGGAGGTGGCAGAAGAAAAAACAGCCCGCTCCCTAATAAAACTCCTGGACAATCTTGAGGAAAATGATGATGTCCAAGATGTCTATGCCAACTTTGATATACCAGATGCAATCATGGAAACACTGTAAAAGCTGAGGAACTCCTCAACTTTTACAGTCCGTATTTTCCCAAGTAAGGTATTTTTTTTCAAGATGACATCCACCCTTTTATATTTTACATTCTCCACTAGTTATTAATCATGTCTCGCATTATCCTTGGCATTGACCCAGGTTCCCGCATCACTGGTTATGGGGTGATTCGGGAGGAAAAACATCGGCTGGAATATCTTGCCTGTGGTGTTATCAAGGTCTTTGACAAGGCAACCTTTGCTGATCGACTGCTAGAGATCCACAATGGCATTACTGAGGTCATTGCTAAATTCCAACCCCAGGAGATGGCCATTGAAGATATCTTTGTGGCCATTAATCCCCGCTCGGCCTTGAAACTAGGCCATGCCAGAGGAGTACTCCTCCTGGCTGGAAAAATCGCGGGTCTGACCATCCATGAATACACGCCACGCACAGTCAAACAAACAGTGACTGGCTATGGTCAGGCCGAGAAAGCCCAGATGCAGCAGACAGTCCGTGCCCTCCTCAAACTCTCTGCCACCCCCAGTCAAGATGCGGCAGATGCCCTGGGGGTTGCTATCTGCCATGCCCATCATTTTATTCAGACTGCGGTCTGAATTTACAGTTATCGGTTGTCTGTTACCGGTAGCCAGCAACTGACAACTGGTAACTTTTCCAAAAAAACAACTATGATCGCTACCCTACGCGGCTCACTCCAATATAAAAGCCCAGAACACATCATCATTGATGTCCATGGTGTGGGCTATGAAATCTTTGTCCCTGAGACAACTCTGCACCAACTTCCCGAGGAGAACCAGGAAGTTTTTCTCCATATCCATACCCATGTCAGAGAAGATGCCCTTCTCCTCTTTGGCTTTGCCTCAAGAGCCGACAAACAATCGTATCGGTTACTGCTTACGGTTTCAGGTGTTGGCCCCAAACTGGCCATGGCCATTGTTGCCGCCGTCACCCCTGGCGAACTGGCCAGGGCCGTCAGTGGTGAAGATATCACCCGCCTCATCCAGGTCAGCGGTGTAGGCAAAAAAACAGCCAAACGCCTCTGCCTTGAACTAAAAGACAAGGTTGAGTTCATTCCTGACCTCCCCTCAGACACCACTCAAACCGATCACCCCCCACAAGATGACGCTATCAATCCTGCTGTCCAAGACTGCATCTCAGCCCTGATCAATTTAGGCTATGCCCCCGCTGATGCGGAGGAGGCGGTGGCCAAGGTGTTTGAAAAACTGGGAGAAGAGGCAGGATTACAAGAAATGCTACGTCAGGCCCTGCAGTCGCTGGCATAAAACAGGTGCCAGGTATCATGGGGCAGGCGCCAGCATCCCCCCCCAACCTGAAATCTGAAACATAAAGACATGAACCTCGAAGAACGCATTGTTACCACTGAAACAATCTCTACCCAGGAGCTGGGAGAAGAATTCACCCTGCGGCCGCAAAGCTTAAGCCAGTATATTGGCCAAAGCCAGGTAAAGGCCAACCTTGATATTGCCATCAAAGCCAGTAGCAAACGAGGAGAACCGCTGGATCATGTTCTCTTTCACGGCTTTCCTGGTCTGGGCAAAACCACCTTGGCCTATATTATTGCCAATGAAATGGGATGTAATATCAAGGTGACATCCGGGCCGGTCATTGAACGCCCCGGGGATCTTGCCGCCATCCTCACCAGCCTGCAGCAGGGAGACATCCTCTTTATTGATGAGATCCACCGCCTCAACCATGTGGTGGAAGAAATTCTCTATCCGGCCATGGAAGATTTCCAGCTCGACCTAGTCATTGGCCAGGGGCCAGGAGCCAGGTCGGTGAAGATGGATCTACCCCATTTCACCCTCATAGGCGCCACCACCCGCACGGGTCTCCTCACCCCGCCTTTACGGGACCGCTTTGGCATCATGCTACGTCTGGAATTCTATAGCCCAGAGGAGCTGCTGACCATTATCAGTCGCTCTGCCGCTCTGCTGCAAATCCCCATTGACCAGGCTGGAGCCTTGGAGATGGGCCACCGCTCAAGGGGTACCCCACGTATCGCCAACCGCTTGCTCAAAAGAGTACGAGATTATGCGCAAGTCAAAGGTGACGGTCATATCACCGCCACTATTGCCGACAAGGCCCTGCAAATGCTGGAGGTTGATCGCCAAGGTCTGGATGAAATGGATCGTCGCATCCTGCTCACCATTATTGACAAATTCCAGGGTGGCCCCTTGGGTCTAGACACCCTGGCCACGGCGGTCTGCGAAGAAAAAACCACCATCGAAGATGTCTACGAACCCTTCCTCATTCAATGCGGTTTCCTGTCCAGAACACCACGCGGTAGAGTGGCCACAGCCACGGCCTATGAACATTTTGGCAGGCAGGTAGAATTTGGCAACAGAGAGATATATAAAGGCAAGCTACCATTTAACTCTAAATAATGGCTCCCATCGCTCCCAGGGACGCAGCTATTTGGCTGGAAAGTTCAAATCATTTTCTTTTGCCATCTCCTTGTTTTTAAAAATAAATATATGATACTATACCTGTTATGAAACTGTCCGCTCCAGCTATCCAGGCAAAAAAAAATCAAGAAAAAATAACCATGCTCACCGCTTATGATGCCAGCTTTGCTCGTATGCTGGAATCTGCCGGTGTTGATATGCTCTTGGTGGGTGACTCCTTAGGCATGGTTGTCCTGGGCTATGACTCCACTGTACCAGTCACCATGGATGAAATGATCCACCATGCTGCTGCTGTTCGCCGTGGTGCCCCAAATACCATGCTGGTGGGTGACATGCCTTTTCTCTCCTATCAGGTGTCACCACAGCAGGCCATTGAAAACAGTGGCCGTTTTTTTAAAGAGTCAGGCTGCGATGCCGTTAAGTTGGAAGGTGGTCTTGAGGTGTGTGATGCCGTAAGGGCGATTATTGCGGCAGGCATGCCCGTGATGGGCCATATTGGCCTCACCCCACAAACAGCAGGAAAACTTGGCGGGTTCAAGGTTCAGGGTAAAGATATGGAGTCAGCCCGCAAATTACTGCACGAGGCCAAGGCCCTGGAAGAGGCTGGTGTCTTCAGCATAGTGCTTGAATGTATTCCCGATGGTGTGGCCAAAATAATTTCAGAATCAATCTCTACCCCCACCATTGGCATTGGGGCTGGTGTCCACTGCGATGGTCAAGTTTTAGTGACCCACGACCTCCTTGGCCTTTTTGAAAAATTTGTCCCCAGTTTTGTCAAAGGCTACGTTAACCTTGCCCCGGAAATTAAAAAGGCAGTGCGTAGTTTTGCTAATGAGGTAACCTCAGGCACCTTCCCGGATGAGGGACACAGCTTTCCTATGCAGATAGATGCCCAGGACATGCTCGCAAAAAAAGGGGAATAAAGCAGGTTGCCCGAGCCTCTACTCTAGTACACTGCTTGTTTTTTTAATGTTGCCTCTGTCACCAGTTTAAGGAACTCGTATGGATATCGCCACCGTTGTCGGTCTTGCCCTAGGCTCAATACTAATCCTCATTGCCATCCTGCTGGGTGGCTCCATTATCCTGTTCATCAATATTCCTTCGGTGATGATTGTTGGCGGTGGCACCCTTGCCACTTTAATGATCCGTTTCCCCCTCCCTGCTGTCATCAACGCCTCTAAGGTAGTGATGAATGCCTTTTTCAGTAAAGCTAGCAGTCCTGTCGAAATCATTAAAGAAATTGTTAATCTTGCTAATATCGCCCGTAAAAATGGCCTTATTGTCCTGGAGCAACAACCAATTGAGGATGAGTTTCTAAAAAAAGCCATTATGTACTGTGTTGATGGACATGAGGCAGATTTCATTGAAGAGGTGCTCAAAAAAGAGGTCAGTCTCACGGTGGAGCGCCATACAACTGGCCGTAAGATTTTTGGCTCCATGGGTGACGCAGCCCCGGCCTTTGGTATGATTGGCACCCTGGTTGGCCTGGTGCAGATGCTGGCTAATATGGATGATCCGGCTTCCATTGGCCCCTCCATGGCCGTTTGCCTGTTGACCACCCTCTACGGTGCAGTACTGGCTAACCTGATATTCTTGCCCATTGCAGACAAACTTGCCCTCCGCAGTGAAGAGGAAGAACGTAATCGCCGCCTCATTATCGAGGGTGTCCTAGGTATCCTCAAGGGTCTCAATCCCAGGGTTATGGAAGAGTTCCTGGAAACATTCCTGCCGCCAAACGAGCGTGGTGCTGGCGAGGAGAGATAGAAAAAGGCCATGGCTGACGAAGAATGCAAACAGGAGGAATGTCCACCCGGTGCACCCGTGTGGATGTGTACCTTTGCCGACCTGATGAGTCTGCTCATGTGCTTCTTCGTCCTGCTGCTCTCCTTTGCCACCATGGATGCCCGCAAGTACAAGCAGGTGGCAGGTTCCATGAAGGATGCCTTTGGTGTCCAGCAGCAAGATCCGGTGGAGGGCATGCAGCAAGGTAACGAGATGATCTCCAGCAGTTTTGAGACCATTCCGCTGCAGGTGCAAATCAAAATGGCCAAAGAATTTGGCCAGGAGAGTGCAGACGGGACAGTGCAGGTGGATTATTCACCCCAAGGGCTTATCCTCCGGGTCAAAGGCACCCTAGGTTTTGATGCAGGTCGCGCCAAGATAAAAAAAGAATTCCATCCCCTGCTCAACAAAATAGGCATGATGGCCCAAAAAGCGGATCTCATCATTGAGGTGAGTGGCCACACAGATAATGCCCCCCTGCAGAAAGGACGGAGCTCATTTAAAACAAATTGGGGACTGTCAGCGGCCAGAGCTGTGGCGGTGGTTGACTATTGGCGGCGCACCTTAGACTTACCCCCCCAACGTTTAGCTGCAATAGGCTATGCCTATGGCCAGCCTATTGCCACTAATGCAACCCCTGAAGGCCGCGCAAAGAATAGACGGGTAGAATTCAAAATCCGCCCTGGTGGCCCACAACTCGTTGGAAATTTAGCAGAGTAGATACAGGGATACCCTCCCAAAGTGAGCAAATCATGTCCTATGCCAATCAAGAAAAAGATCGCCGAGAATCAGTCCGCATCACGGGCAGAAGCCTCTTTGCCTATAAGGTGATTTCCCCGGAGGTTTTTAGCGAAGTAAAGACAGATTTTGAGGCAGGAATTTCCCTCTACACCCAGGATCACTTACTTGATCTCCAGGTCTTTATTGGCGCCCAAAAAGCCTTGAGCAATATCAGGGAACGGGATGCAGATATGGCTGAGTTCCTCCAGCACCTGGATATGAAAATTAATGTCTTGCTGAAAAAGAGTAGTGGCGGTAAAACGCCCTTGGATTATCTTAAACTGCGTGATATTAATCTTAGTGCCACGGGTCTCGCCTTTATCAGCAAAACACCCCTGGAGAAAGATACCATAGTTGAGATACAACTGGCCTTCCTCCCCTCCTATACCTTTGTCTATGGCTTTGCTATGATTCGCAAATGTGAGAAAATGGACAAAGTTAAAGACCAACAATTTTACAGAATAAGTGCCCAATTTACCCTTATCATGGATGATGATCGTGAAGCCCTTATTCAGCACAACTTCAAACAACAAAGTCTAGCGTTGCGAAATCGCAAGAAAAATTCAAACCGCTAAAACATTCTTCAGGATTCTTTTATATTCTGCCTGCAGACATTCTATGCGTACCATAAAATCAGAATTTATCACCACTACTGTTAAAAATCTTGCCATGGAAGCAGGCACAGATCTTGAACCAGACATCCTCGAGGCCTTGCTCAAGGCCCGTGACGAGGAGGTCTCGCTTCTGGCCCGGCATGTTCTAGAGCTATTCATTGCCAATGCTGATATTGCCAGCCGTGAAAAAATTCCCCTCTGCCAGGATACTGGCGTTGCGGTTGTTTTCATTGAAATAGGCCAGGAGATACATGTGGCTGGCAACCTGGAGCAGGCCATCCAAGATGGCATTGCCCAGGGCTATGAGACAGGTTTTCTGCGAAAATCAGTGTGTGATCCCCTCACTCGGGTTAATAGCGGCACCAACACGCCAGCAGTTATCCATTACGAGATAGTGCCAGGCGACCAGCTAAAAATTTTCATGCTTCCCAAGGGCTGCGGCAGTGAAAACATGAGTGGCCTCACCATGCTACCACCATCCGCTGGCCTGCAAGGTGTGGTGGATTTTGTCGTCAAGACTGTGGTAGAGGCTGGCCCCAACCCCTGCCCACCTCTGCTGGTTGGGGTCGGCATGGGCGGCACCTTTGAAAAGGCAGCTTTTCTTGCTAAAAAGAGCCTGCAACGCCCTTTCGGACAGGCCAGTAAACGGGCTGATGTCGCGGCCCTGGAAGAGGATATTCTCACCAAGGTCAATGAGCAAGGCGTAGGCGTCCAAGGCTTAGGGGGCAACCACACCGCCCTGGCTGTCCACATAAAAAGCTTCCCCTCCCACATAGCCAGCCTGCCTGTGGCAGTTAATATCCAATGCCATTCGCACAGATATAAACAAACAATAATTTAACCACCAGAGAATTCAGGAGACAGTAACGCCTGACACCTAATAAAACATGTCCCTACTTCGCTATAAACCTGATTTTTTCGACCACTTGCAAGAAGTCACCTTGCCCTTTGACGATGGTGTTATTGAGTCCCTTACTGCTGGAGATTTAGTCAGCCTCAATGGCACCCTATATACTGGCCGTGATCAGACCCATCGTCTCTTAGAGGAAATGCTAGACAAAGGCGAGGAGCTACCCATTGACCTCAAGGGTCAACTTCTCTATTATGTTGGCCCCAGCCCGGCCCAGCCCGGCCAGGTGATCGGTGCTGCCGGCCCCACCACCAGCTATCGCATGGATAAGTACACCCCCAGACTTATAGAACTTGGCCTCAAAGCGACCATGGGTAAAGGTTCACGCTCCCAACCAGTACGAGATGCCATGGTCAACCATAAGGCCATATACCTTGCTGCCTTTGGTGGTGCAGGAGCACTGCTCTCCCAATGTATCAGCGAAGCAGAACTCATCGCCTTCCCTGAAGCTGGTCCTGAGGCCCTTTACCGCTTCAAGGTAAAAGGATTCCCAGCTGTGGTTATCAATGACAGTCACGGCGTTGACTTCTATGAACAGGTTAAAAACGAGAAATAAATAATCCCACCCAAAAAACACTCGGCCCCTACCAAAACACTGGTAAGCCAACGACAAAGGCCCCAGCGGAATATTCCGCTGGGGCCTTTGTCGTTCTGGCTATTGTACCTCAAAACTATTTTTTCATGGCCTGGAAAATCACGGCACTCTTCAAAATTATCAGGCCCTCTTTGAGCTGATTATCCTGCTTGAGCATCTTTTTGAGCAACTCGTCTTCTTCTGCTTCTTTAAGCTCTTTGTCAGTTTTCTTTTCCGTATCCTTAGAATCTACCGTCTTGTCATCATTTTTGGTCTTCTTCTTGTCTTTCTTTATATCCTTCTTCTCCTCTTCACCATTTTCATTCTCAAAATGGTGCTTCAGGTCGGCTTCGCGTAAGAATTTCGGTTTGTCTTCATCCTCGTCATCGTCATCATCCTTCTTTTTATCATCCCGACGAATTAACTCTGTGGGCACGATAATATCTGGAGTGATACCAGTGGCCTGAATAGAACGACCATTAGGGGTGTAATAACGAGCCGTGGTCAAACGCAACCCAGCCCCATTTGGCATGGGATGAATAGTCTGTACCGACCCCTTGCCAAAACTCTGGGCTCCGAGAATAAGAGCACGCTTATGATCCTGTAAGGCACCGGCAACGATCTCTGAGGCTGAGGCTGAGCCTTCATTAATGAGAACCACAATGGGGAAGGTATATTTAGGTCCACCCTTATGGGCCGAAAATTTTAAGTTATTGCCCTTGCGACGAGACTCGGTATAAACAATGAGTCCTTCATCAAGAAAGACATCAGAAATCTTCACGGCCTGATCAAGTAACCCTCCTGGGTTATTACGCATATCAAGAATCAAACCTTTTAGTTTGCCATCCTTGGTAAGGGCAGCCATGGATTTTTTGAAATCTTTAATAGTCTTGGCCTGGAAGGAGCGGATACGGATATAGCCATAGCCAGGTTCCAGCATTTTCTCTTTAACAGAGATCAGGGGGATATTATCACGGGTGATGGTGATCTTCTTCAACTTGGTCCAGCCCTCACGGTGGATAGAGATGGTAACATCAGTACCCTTGATGCCACGCAACAGCTTCACCGCCTCCATCAAGGTCATATCCTTGGTGAACTCATCCTCGATCTTAATGATCTTATCATTGGCCTTTAAACCTTTTTTGAAGGCGGGTGTACCATCAATGGGGCTAACCACGGTGAGAACGGAATCCTTCATGCTGATCTCAATACCAATACCAGAAAAACTGCCCTTGGTCTCAATTTGCAACTCTTTGAATCCTTCAGGTGTCATATAGGAAGAGTGGGGATCAAGGGAATTAAGCATCCCTTTAATGGCGCCATCCAAAAGTTTTTTGGATTCTACCTCTTCAACATAATTCTGCTGAATCATGTACAAAATAGCAGTAAAGGTCTCCAGGCTCTGATAGGTATCCTGGGTCTTGGCTACCACCTTAGAGTCTCGATCCAAAAGGGATAAGGACAACACAGGCAAGAGCACCAGTAAGACAAAAAGCACACGTTTGGTAAAAATTCTATCTTTTGTAGATTTCATGGGACGCTCTGAGGGTCACACAACATTTCTTTTGTTATGGACAAATTTTATTGGCTTCGAAAAAGCCACTTTCAATTCACGTTCTAATTTTAAATGATGCCACATAGCACCTATCCAGCCCACAGGAGCACAAAAACAAACAAAGAGTAGCTCCTATTTCCCGATGCCTCTCATGTAACTACCATGTTGGCATGAGGAAGCCGACTAATTTTTTATTTTTGCAGGATGACATCTACCTCTGCAGCTTCTCCAGGCAGAGTTGCCTTAGCATTCTCAGCCAAAACAACCAATTCAGCATCAAGCCATTGCAGGGGATCAAGAACTTCAGCCTTGCGACGAATCTCAAAGTGAACTGGCTCAGCTAAGACCCCTACATGATCACTGGTCAGGGCCAAGACATCGCCAGCCTGCACAACATCACCTTTATCCACCAGGAAACTGCTCACCCCAGATGTTAAAGTGTAATAGCCGTCGCTATGGCTGATAATCACCACCTGGCCATAGCCCTTGACAAAACCGGCATAGATCACCTTACCACGAAAAATTGCCCGAACCTCTGTCCCCTGCCCAACCTTAAAATCAATACCTGTCCCACCTGGGACTGCACCAGGTTCTACCCCGCTAGCCTGAAACAGCACAATGACTTCACCTTTCACCGGAGGAATGAGTGTGCCCTGTTGGCCACCAAAACCTCGCAACCAGGCAGGTTTTCTCTTTTTATGCGGTAAGAGCGGATAGGAGGCGACCATCCACTCCTCCTTTTTCTGCCGGGCAATATCAGCCTGTTTTTCAAGATCTTGCAAATTAGCCATCAAGGCATCAACGGCCTCGACCAATTGCAGTGAGGCCTGCTGATGAAGCCCCTTTTCAACCTTAACTCGAGCTAACAATGCCCGCCGGTCATCCTTAGCAGCAGCCAGGGTATCACGCTGACTACGGGCCTGATCCATGGCATCTTCCAGCTTTAAACGCTGTTGTTCATGGGAGACATGGGCCTCTTCCACTGCGACCAACGTGGTACGGAAACGATCAATCAAAACTCGATCATGGCGCAGAAGATGTCTATAATACTCATGAAAATTTACTAGATCAGGCAGAGATGCTGCTGAAAAGGTAATATTTAAAACACCTATATCACCCATACGATAATACGCTGCCAAACGACGCTGGGTCATAACCCGCAGCATGTCTTTTTCAATCTCCAACCGATTATAGGCTTTCTCTTTTTCCCGCGTTAACTCCTTTTGCTTTTGGGCCTGTTGAAAATATTCCACCAAAAGGCGGCTCTCTTCCATGATTTGTTCATCAAAACTGGCCAACTCATCAAGGATAGCAGCCTCCTTGCTACGCGCGGAGTCAATGGCCTCAATCTGCCGTTCCAGGCCACGCTGCACCAGACTAATACGCTTCTTATGGGCAAAAAGCTCCTCTTCGGCCTGGCGCACGGCCCCTTCAAGCTCCTCATCATCAATATAGTCAGCCCGAGCCTGGGAATACACGAGACAACAAGCGATAAGCAAGACACCGATCAGACAACAGCGGCAAGCTAGATAAAAAAAGGCTCGGCTCATACCTTCAAGTATCTCCGTATAGAAATGAGACTACCGCCGGAACAGAGCAGCAGCGCTATGACCATTATGGCCATGGTATCCTGACCCGGCAGAAAAGAAATCTCAAAAAGATTAATAAATACCGGCCCGGAAAAATGATTTTTGATCCACTGATAGAGGAAAAAGAGGGCTGTCATGCCAAAGGATACGCCAAAAAAACCGAGCATAAATCCTTCGATCAGCACTGGTCCCCGAATATAACTGTCGGTGGCACCTAAAAAACGTAAAATCTCCAGTTCATCCTGGCGCGACTCCAAGGTGAGCCTGATCGTGTAGGAAACCATAAAAACTGAAGTCAAAATAAGCAGAGTACCACTGAGCACCACGATGACCTGAATGAGGTTGACAAAATAGCCGAAACGTTCGATCCACTCCTGGCCATACTGCACCTTTTGTGCCCCGGGCAGGGTATGGAGATAATCACTGAACTTCTTGATACGGGTAAGGTTTTTCAAATCCTTGGGCGGATAAATCTCCACCGAATAAGGCAGAAAGGAAGGATCAAGACCTTCAAGAACGTCACTGTCTGGGCCAAGTTGGCTACGCAGCCTGGCAAAGGCATCTTCGCGGGAGACAAAGACAATCTTATCTACCTTGTTAAAATCTTTAATTTTCCTTTCAAATTCAGCCCGGAACCCTTGTGGCACCTCATCATCTAAATAGACAATGAGCCGCAACTCATCACCAAGACGCTCCGAGGCAGTCTGCATATTGCTGTAGACAAGATAAAAAAAAGAAAAAATCAGCACCGACAGTGACACGGTAAACAGTGTCATAATCTGGGCAGACCACCCATGCCGGCAATTTCGCCCTAATTGGCTCAATATAAATGAAAGATAGCGCATATTTTTTGTAAACAAGGAGTCAGAATAGAGGAGTCAGAACTCAGCAGAAAGGAAATCTGTTGTTCTGTCTCCAGGCTTCTGTCTCCTGACTCCTCAGAAAAATAAATTCATGGGAACAGATACTCTAAAACTAGGGCAACAAGCCACACGGGAGAAAGTTAGGCTAAAACCCTTCAAAATTAACCTTCAAAATTTCCTGCAAGCGCCCATGCTCAATATTGACGATACGATGACTGCCCTCATTGAAAATAGCCTCATCATGGGTGGCAATAAGAATAGTAGAACCACCTTCGTTGAGTCGATGAAAAAGATCCATCACCTTAGCCGAGGACGTGGGATCAAGATTGCCGGTTGGTTCATCTGCCAGGATAAGTGCCGGTTTATTGGCACAGGACCGCGCAATGGAAACACGCTGCTGTTCGCCCCGTGACAATTTATTGGCAGGGGTGTGCACCTTGTCAGACAGTCCCAGATTTGCCAGCAACTCCAAAACACGCTGTTTGATGACCTTAGGGCTCTCGTAGCGTACCTCCATGGCCAAGGCAATATTCTGATACACAGTCTGTTTGGCT
>JAOZSN010000075.1 GCA_029939635.1 Deltaproteobacteria bacterium | reverse complement strand
GAAGCTGACAAGACCCTTGATGATATTGATCTGCTTTCCGTAACAAAGGGCCCCGGTCTCATTGGTTCTTTATTAGTGGGGCTGAATTTTGTTAAAACCCTGGCCATGGTCAAAAAAATCCCCTTTATTGGGGTTGACCATATGGCAGGTCACCTCAGTTCACCAGTCCTCAGTGACATAAAACCACAATTTCCCTTTATTGCCCTGGTGGCCTCTGGGGGACATTCAACCCTGTTCCTGGTGGAAAGCCACAGTAGCATCAAACTGCTGGGCAGAACCAGAGATGATGCCGCGGGTGAGGCTTTTGATAAGGTAGCAAAGCTTCTGGGACTCCCCTACCCTGGTGGGCCAGAGGTAAGTAAGCTTTCCGAACAGGGTAATAAAACAGCTATAAAATTTCCACGCTCCTGGCTGGCAGCTGATAGCTATGATTTTAGTTTTAGTGGGCTTAAGACATCTGTGGTCAATTATGTCCACAAACAGCGCCAACAAGGTCAAGAGCTTAACCTGCCAGACATCTGTGCCTCATTTCAAGAGGCCGTGGTGGATGTCTTGACGGAAAAAGCCATTATGGCAGCTAAACATCATAATATTAAGCAGCTCGTTCTTGCCGGTGGGGTTGCCGCTAATCCGCGCTTGCGCCACTATCTGAGTCAGCGCTGCACAGAAGAAGGATTGACGCCATACATGCCTGAACTTCAATTTTGTACGGATAATGGTGCAATGATTGCCCTGGCAGGTTTTCATGCCTACAAGACACATGGTCCATCGCCCTTAGCCCTTGATGTCTATTCACGCTCACCGCTTATGGTCCCATGAACAAGAGATTTCTGCGCTATCATTATCTGCGTTTCAAGCGCCTTAAGGATGACCCTAAAAAGCTGGCTAAGGGTGTAACCATTGGTATTTTTGTCGGTATTACCCCCATTGTTCCCCTGCGGACGGTGCTTATTTTCACCCTCTGCTTTTGTCTGGGGGGAAATGCTGTGGGCGCACTTATCGCCGCCGCCCTTGTGGGCAATCCCCTTACCTTATGTGGTCAATATTTTGTAAGCTGGTGGATTGGCTCCCTTATCTTTCCCAACGTTCTTAGCTGGCAAAGAGTGAAAGAAGTCACGAATCTAGTTGCCTCACAAGGATTTGCATCCCTTTCCACGCTTGCTGATCTTGGCCTGGACGCAATCATGGTTGTGCTCTGCGGTGGTATTATTCTGGCCCTACCCTTTACCATTACCGCCTATTATTCAACCTATCGTTTTTTTACTCACAGGCGCAGCAAAAAAACTAACCATTAAAGGTACTAGGCCGAACAATTGAGCTTATTAGCATTATGAACCGTCATGACATAAAGAAAATATTAAGACAGGAAGAGCTGGCCCCCAAGAAAAAACTTGGCCAAAATTTCCTGGTCTGCCAGCAAACCGTGGACAAAATTATTGACCTTTCCGGTGCTACATCATCTGATTCCATTTTAGAATTAGGCGTGGGACTAGGCTCGCTTACCAAGCCCTTGGCCCAGCAGGTTAAAGAAGTTGTGGGTCTGGAAATAGACCGAGGGATTATTCGCTATCATGACGAGAAACAGGATCTGCCAGCCAATGTGCGTCTCGTTCATCAGGATCTTCTCAAGCAAGACTTTCGTGAATTGGCTACTACTATGGGCTCAACGCTCAAAATTATGGCCAATCTGCCTTACTCCATTTCCAATCCCTTACTTTTTAAACTTCTAGAGATCAGGGAGCATATGGACTGGGCCGTACTCATGTTACAAAAAGAGGTGGGCCAGCGTCTTGCTGCCAAATCAGGCACTAAGGCCTATGGTGTCTTATCGGTGCTCTATAATGGCTGCAGTGATATAACCACCCTGCTCAAAGTTGATGCCAGCAAATTTCACCCGCAACCCAAGGTTGATTCAGTGGTCATCAAAATTGATTTTCACCCTCCCCCTTACCCAGACAGACATCTTGCTGAGCCGCATAAACTGGTGAAAATCGTCAAAGCTGGCTTTCAACAGCGGCGCAAAACCCTGGTCAATGCCTTGGCAAGTTCAGCTCTGGGCTATAGTAAAGAGCAAATCAATGCGGCTCTAGATATGGGTGGTCTTTCAGCGAAAATCAGAGCTGAGGCCTTAACATATGATAACTTTTTACACCTTTGCCAACATCTTGACCAAAGCTAACAGTGGAGAGGAGATAAACCATGCAAAATTTTGTTCTTCATAACCAGACAAAGATTATCTTTGGTAGAGATACTGTGGGCCAAATTGGCCCAGAAACTGCGCAACTGGGTAGCAAAGCTCTCCTAGTCTATGGCCAACAGTCAATAATTGCCAGCGGTTTGTTAACCCAGATAAAAACAGCCCTTACCGATGCCGGTGTTACCATCGTTGAACACGGTGGTGTCCAGTCTAATCCCCTGCTTAGCCATGTTCGTGCAGGTATTGATTTGGCTCGGGCCAAGAATGTTGACGTTATTGTCGCTGCTGGTGGTGGTTCGGTAATTGATAGTGCCAAGGCCATTAGTGCCGGAGTGCCTGCTGTTCATGATGTGTGGAAATTTTTCACTGGTAAAAAATCTATCAAACAAACCTTACCGCTGAGTTGTGTTTTAACCTTGGCTGCTGCAGGTTCTGAAATGAACGGTGGCATGGTTATTACCCATGACGACAAGCAGCTTAAGTTTGGCACAGGCAACAAACTTCTTAACCCACAGGTGTCTATTCTTGACCCTACTGTTACCTGTAGCGTGCCACGCGATTACACGGTGTATGGGGCTATAGATGCTATTGCTCATATACTAGAATTTTATTTTACCTGTAAAGATCCGGCTACGCCTGTACAAGATCGGTTTATGGAGGGATTAATCGTCTCAATTATGGAGAGCTGTGAACGACTCTATGCGGACTTAGATGATTACCAAGGCCGGGCCGATCTTATGTGGTGCAGTACCATGGCCCTTAATGGCTGGACAGCTGCGGGCTTAGGTCTTGTGGGTTTTCCCATGCACATGATAGAACACACCCTCAGTGCTCATTATAATGTGGCCCATGGCGCTGGCCTGGCTGTTGTCATGCCGGGCTGGCTCTTAATTCAGGCCAACAAGAATCCTGAAAAGTTTGCTCAGTTTGGCCGAAGGGTTATGGGCTGTGAGCACAATACTGATCAGGCCGCTGCTATGGAAGGAGTTGCTCGTCTCAAATCATGGTTTCAAAAAATGGATGCCCCCACTTCCTTAGCAGAACTAGGCATTGAAAAGAAGGCTATCCCATTTCTGGCCAAAGAAAGCCTTCCCCTTGCTAAGGTGTGGCGATTAAAGAATTATAATGAACAAATAATTACTGAAATACTGACCAGTTGCTGCTAATAGGCTCTTTTTACCATTATTAATGGCGTAAAATACTTGGCCACACCACTATTTTCTGCTAAGTTGTTCGACTACTTTTTAAATACGATTTCAAGATAATAAAATTAGCTACAGCCGTATGTTCTGCGCTGAAAGCTACTTATGGTGGGGTTTCCAATGCCGCAATCACCTGTTGACGATTTAAACGATTATACTCACAAGGCAACCAGTAAGGTCTATGATCTCGCTATCCAGGCCATCCGCAAGGCTATTTCCACTGGTAAAACTTTTAATGAGGCCTTGAACACCTTGCAAGGAATTGATGATATGTTACGCAATGTCATCATTGATGATTTCCTAAAGAACCTCATCGTAGAGCAACACTTCAATAAAGGTCGCGGGATTGACGACTTAGCCCTCATACTTGATATTCCCTATGAGCGTATTGAACAGTGTCGCATTAAGATCATATCTGAGCTTGATATGTATGATCAGCATAAAGAAGACATGTATGAAGAGGTTTCCCAAATGACCCACTGAGGTCAACGTTTGCACCTCTGTGCCCACTGAGCTATGACCACCAAACTCCTTATCTTTCAACAGGCTGGTTCTGGCGATAAAAAAATTGCTGGTATAGACCATTATGGCCATGATCTTGAGATTGTGGCCAACTATGATTTGCCCACAGCCCTCCCTGATTTCATTGAAGATCCAGAAGAGTATTTCCCTGATTCTCTTGTCGGCGATCTTATCTTAAATTTCCTCAAACATCCTGACTTAGCTGATTATCTTGTTGAATTGGCTAACCGCCTCAAGATTCCTATTATCACCAGTGGTCCACGTAAAATTGGAGAAATTTCTCCCTTTACCTGTTGCGGCTTGGCCAACAGAAATGACTTAGGCAGCTATGGTCAGCAGTTTGGCGTACCAGAGTATGAGGTGTATTGTGACAATGCAGGAAGGATAAGCCAGGTACAGGTGAGCCATGGTGCCTCTTGCGGTGCCACTTGGCAGGTCATTGCTAAACTCATAGGTAAAACCCCGGACGAGGCCTTAGAATGTGTGGCCCGCGAGGTTCAGTTTCTCTGCATGGCAGACCCGAGCAGCTTTGACCCGGTAAGTGGCAAGAGTCCTGTACATTTTGCCGGGCATCTCCACCACCATGCCCTAGTAAAGGCATTGAACAACCGAAAATAAAGACGTTCGATCTTTATGAAATCTGCCAATGGGCCAGCTTATCACTGATAAAACATAGCACCGCCTCATGTTCAGCATTGCCCTTACCAACCACCTCTAACGGTTCACCAAAGGCGAAATGAACAGGACGAGACGTATCAATACGACCAAGATCCTTTATTAAGGTGCCGTTTTGCAAGGCATCTGTCTTTAATGCCAGGGGAATGATTGGCATAGCAGCTTTCTTGGCCAGCTTAACGCCCAGTGAACTCATCTGAGTTGGGTCAAAGGTGTGAGAGCGAGTGGTCTGCGGAAAGACCATGACCGAGAGCCCATTGTTCAGTCTGGCCGTACCTTCACGTAACACTGTTTTAAGATCCTGGCGTGGATTTGTTCTGCTTACCGCTACCACCTCAATGGCCTGTAGCACATGCTTAAAAATCGGGTATTCAAGTAAATCTTGTTTAAGAATATATGTCATTCTACGGATGGGGCAGAGAATGCTAGGGAGCAGCAGGGTTTCCAGCATACTCATATGGTTGCCGATAAATACTGCCGGGGTAGAGAGTGATCTAACATTTTCAATACCACTCACCTCAACCTGTATACCAACCTTTTCGGCAATCTCCAAAATACCAGCGCTGGATTTACTCCAGGTTGGCGTATCATAGAGCCCTTTTTTTCCCAATACACTATCACGATACACTGTCATCATTAGGCGCAAGTAAAAAGCCAGAGAAGGCATAATTTTAGCAGGAAAAGAAGCTGCTTGGGGTGAGGTATGATAGACACCGTTATGATATTCAAGCTCGGTCATGATATTCCTGAAGAGGTTTCAAACTAAAGAAGGAAAAATCGGCTCCTGCCACAAATTAACTATGACATTAAAGGCGTTCAAGAAGAACCATGGACTCAACATGAGCGGTCTGAGGGAACATGTCAACCAGGGAAATAGCTGTAATACTATAGAACTTAACCATTACCTGGAGATCACGAAGCAAGGTCGCTGGGTCACAGGAGATATAGATAACCTGCTTCACCCCCATGGCAGCAATGGCGGCAGCCTCTTCCTTGATTCCAGCCCGGGGCGGATCAAGGAGGATGACATCAAAGCGCTCCTGGGTTTCAGTAAAATGCTCTAAGGCTTGTGCTGTTCCTTGACGGAGGAAATCGCAGGAAAGACTGTTTTCTCTGCTGTTACGTTGCGCCTGCCGAATGCCCGCCCGTTGTTGATCAACACCGAGCACCTCAAAATCTGCTCTTGCCAGGGCCAATGAAAAATTCCCCATACCACAAAACAGATCCAAAACACGACGCCCATCTCCACTGCCTAGCCAGGCAAGAAGTTGCCTTACCATTACCTCATTCTGCTGTTGATTGACTTGACAAAAGCCACCAGCCTCAAGGGTAAAATCAATGGACTCAAAATCAGACAGAGGGAGTTGAAAATGGAGGAAAGGATCGATATCAGCGGGAAAAGGCCCAGAGACCCGGCCATGTGGATCAATAACAAGTAGAGTCTTAAGTCCGGCAAGATCAGCCACTAAAGCAGCAAAAAGCTGCACATCACGTGGTCTCACCTTCCGATTATAATGCAGCCGAATAACAACCAAGCCACTGCTCGCGTCAAGATGAAGTTCAAGCTGAGTAGTCAACTCCCCAACAAACGACCAGACCTCATGCCCAAGCAAAGCATCAAGAAGATCATTAATTTCCCCACAGGCCAACAGACATTGCTCAATGGCCAGAAAGGTATGGGTCTTGGCCTGAAAATAGCCAACCTCACCATCCTGAACCTGTAAGCGTATACGTTGCCGATAGCGTAAGGGCTGCGGGGCAGCATAAAAGTCAATATTTTCTGCGGCAAAGGACAAAGAACTGCGCTCAAGTTGTTCAACAAACATTGCTTTTTTCAAAACAGCCTGTTCGTCGTCAGCACAATGTTGCAACTGACAGCCACCGCAACGAGCATGATAAGGACAGGAAGGAGAAACACGAGAGGCAGAGGGACGCAATACCTGCTGCAGGCGTGCCATGGGCGCCTTTGCCTTACCACCTGCCAGGAGACGAAGGCGAACCTCTTCACCAGGCAGAGTATTAGCCACAAACACAACCCGGCCATCACTTAACCGAGCCAGTCCCAAGGCACCTGCTACCATTTTTTCTATGACAACATCGTATGTTTTTTTCACTTGTGGGTATTCAGGTAGGACAATATATTGCACTAAGCTAAAAACTGTAACTGTTCAATAGTTACTTTCACTTCATGAATTTACGGCGTAATTGTTCACAAACATGGTCTGGCACTAGCCCACTTATATCACCACCGTGGCGCGCAGCATCTTTAATAATGGAAGAACTGATATAAATCCAACGAAAACCAGGCATGAGAAATACTGTTTCCACCTCTCGTTCTATACGGCGGTTCATCAGGGCAAGCTGAAACTCATAGTCAAAATCAGAGACCGCTCGCAAGCCACGGACAATGGCCTTGGCTCCACGGCGATAGGCATAATCAACTAAAAGACCATCAACAGCATCCACCTCCACCCTTTTGGATTTTTCTCCAGGGAAACAAGCACGAATCATCTGCAGGCGTTCATCTAAAGAAAACAGGGCCTTCTTAGATGAATTATGGGCAATAGCCACTATAACCCGGTCAAAAATCTCCAGGGAACGATTTATAATATCAAGATGACCCCTGGTGATGGGATCAAAGGTGCCTGGATAAACAGCAATTTTGTCAGTGACAGTATCAGCAATAAAGGGCTGATATGAAGTGGTTGGTTCGCTTGTCATAACTTCCTCTGTCCATAAAACCAAAACCCTGTCATACCGTAGTTACGCACATCATGTAAAACAAGGGGGCCAATCTCGTCAGGGAAGTTAGCCTCTTCAACATCCTCAACAATGAGCATGGCCTGCTCTGCCAAGAGGTGCATATGTTCAGCGACAAAGGTAAGAATTGGTAGACTCAAGCCCATATCATAGGGTGGGTCCATAAAAACAAGATCAAAGGGGCCGTATTTCTGGCCAATCTCTAGTAAAAACTGCAAATTACCATGTAAAGGCCTTTTAAATAGATGCAAGCTCTGCTCATAACCACATAAGGCCCTATTCTCCTTTAGAAGACGCAGAGACTGTGCACCGTTATCAATGGCAACTGCTAACGCAGCACCACGGCTTAATGCCTCAAGAGCTAGGGCACCAGTGCCCGCAAAGAGATCAAGCACCCGTGCTTCATCTAGCCGCGAGAAAATAATATTAAAGAGTGCCTCTCTGGCTCGATCAGCTGTAGGTCGAATGGTAGAGCCTGATTTGGCAGGCCCTTTTAATCTCCTTCCTCGACTTGTGCCACTAATGATCCGCATGGTGTTTTAAGCTGCAAGCTGAAGGATATGGCCTACAAATACTCCTCAATCAAGACCTCGGCAATCTGTACGGTATTCAAGGCAGCCCCTTTGAGAATATTATCGGAGACGACCCAGAGGTTAATACCCTTGTCAATGGACTCATCTTCACGAATACGGCCAACCATGGTCTCAAATTTACCGGCACAATCAAGGGCCAGGGGATACTCGTTGGCTGCTGGATTATCCACCAGCTTGACGCCTGGGGCATCTTTTAACAGATCTTTGACCTCCTGAGCAGTAATCTTGTCAAAGGTTTCAATATTAACCGCCTCAGAATGACCATAAACCACAGGGACACGAACCGTGGTAGCAGTCACCCCAATAGTGTCATCCTCAAACATCTTGCGGGTCTCATTGACCATCTTCATCTCTTCCTTGGTGTAGCCATTATCGAGAAAGGAATCAATATGGGGCAAACAGTTAAAAGATATCTGATGGGGATAGACCTGAGATGTAATCTTATCACCTGCAGCATAGGCCTTTACCTGCTCCTGCAACTCGGCAATCGCCGGAGCGCCAGTTCCTGACACCGCCTGGTAAGTCGAAACAACAATACGTTTAATACCAACCTTATCCTTTATGGGCTTTAAGGCCACCAGCATCTGGATGGTGGAGCAATTTGGGTTAGCAATAATACCATGTTTCTTATAACCAACAATGGCATGTTTGTTTACCTCAGGAATGATTAGAGGGATTTCCGGATCCATGCGATAGGCACTGGAATTATCAACCACCACAGCACCAGCGGCGGCGGCAGCAGGGGCAAATTCTAGGGAACGGTCAGCACCAGCAGAAAAAAGACCAATATCAATGCCCTCAAAGGCATCTTTACTGAGTAACTGTACAGCGATCTCCTTCCCGCGAAAGGTAAGTTTTTTACCCACAGAGCGCTCTGAGGCGAGCAGACGCAACTCACCAAGGGGAAAATCTCGACGATCAAGAACATCCAGCATGGCTCCACCAACAGCACCGGTGGCACCGGCAATAGCAACATTCCACTTCTTACTCATGATATTACGCCCTATAAAAAAATTATAAAATTAAAAGAATTCAGGAAGAGTGTTTCTTTATCCTGAATACTACTCAACAAAAATAGGGCAAGGCCTGTCGCCCTGCCCCATTTTTTGAAAAAGATAAAATAAATATCTACATCTGCTGTTTTTTATCCTTCAGATACGCGGCTCGATTCAAGGCGTTTAAATACGCCTTGGCAGCGGCAGTGATAATATCCGGATCAGCACCCTGACCAACAATGACCTTCCCATCATCCTCCAAACGAACCATTACCTCACCTTGGGCATCAGTACCGCCAGTTATAGAACTCACAGCAAAATAAAGGAGCTTACTGGATGTATCAGTCAAGGTTGCGATGGTACGAAAAGCAGCATCAATGGGGCCAACACCTAAGCCAGCACCTTCCTTTTCCTCACCATTAACCAGCAACCTCACCCCTGTAGCGGGCATGGTCTTGTTGCCGCTCATGGCTCCAAGAGATAACAGTTTAAAGGACTCAGGAACCTGGATAATTTCATCCATGACAATGGCTTCGATATCTTCGTCGTAGATATCTTTTTTCATATCAGCCAGGGTCTTGAAGCGATCAAAGACCCGGCTAATTTCATCATCATTGAGATCTTCATAGCCCAAGGTAACCAACCGATCCTTCAGGGCATGGCGTCCTGAGTGTTTACCTAACACCAAATTGCCAGCAGAAAGACCAACATCAACAGGATTCATTATCTCATAGGTGGTTCTTTCTTTTAAGATACCATCTTGATGTATTCCTGACTCATGGGCAAAGGCATTAGCGCCAACAATGGCCTTATTCGGCTGGACAATCATACCTGTAATGGTGCTGACCATACGGGAGGTGGGGTGGATCTGTTCCGTAACAATATTGGTGGTCACTGGACTAGAATCGCCTCGAGTGCGGATGGCCATAACCATCTCTTCCATAGCAGTGTTACCAGCTCGTTCACCAATACCATTAATGGTACACTCCACCTGCCTGACCCCGGCTTTAACGGCAGACAAAGAGTTTGCTACGGCTAAACCAAGGTCATTATGACAATGAACACTTAACACTGCCTTATGAATATTTGGGGTATGCTCCAACAAATAGCGGATCTGCTCGCCAAACTCATCAGGCATGGCATAGCCAGTGGTGTCTGGGAAATTTAAGGTCGTTGCGCCAGCGTCAATAACAGCAGCAAAGACCTTGCAGACAAAATCAAGATCACTGCGAGTGGCATCTTCTGCTGAAAATTCCACATTAGATGTATAGCCCGCCGCATGCTTTACCGAGGCCACGGCCAACTCAAGCACCTGCTCACGACTCATTTTCAGCTTATGCTTGAGATGAATATCAGAGGTGGCAAGAAAGGTATGAATGCGAGGATTCTCTCCATTCTTCAAGGCCTCCCAGGCCCGATCAATATCCTTCACATTGGCCCGAGCCAATCCTGCGACCTGGATATCACGTACATTATCAGCAATATTCTTTACTGATTCAAAATCCCCCACCGAGGCAATAGGAAAACCTGCCTCAATGATATCTACCCGCATCTTAGCCAACTGTTGAGCAAGGCGGAACTTTTCCTGCATATTCATGGTGGCCCCAGGGGACTGTTCACCATCACGCAGGGTGGTATCAAATATAATTAATCTTTCACTCATAATTGTATATCCGTTGGTAATGACTTATGAAAACGGAGTGTCAAACAGCATGTTTGCCTTTGCCATCCGATTGCTTTTTCTTATGTCGTACTAAATGATAAACCCCCGCCAAGGGCCCGGATAGAATATAGCCGACAAAGAGCAAAAAGAGAGTGATTTGAGGTTCTGTGGCAATAACTACAAAAAAGAGTACCGTTCCAACCATAAACTGAAAGGTATTGGGCTTAGACATCTCTTTAAAGCTGCAGTAATGATGGGTCGAAACCATGAGATATGACAAAAAATAAACCGTAAACAACATAATCACGTTGATATATTCGCCCTGAACCGTACAGACAAAACGACAGAAAAGTACAGTGGTGGCAATGGTCGCAGCAGCAGCAGGGCATGGTAAACCAACAAAAACATTTTTCGGTGTCTCACCAATCTGGCTATTAAAGCGTGCCAAACGTAAAGCTGTGGTGGCTACATACAAAAAGGCTGCCATCCAGCCATAACGGCCATAAGGCTGCAAGACCCACATGTATGCCAATAGAGCGGGAGCAGCACCAAAAGAGACCAAATCGCATAATGAATCGTACTGCTCGCCAAATTTTGAACAGGTCCCAGTCATGCGGGCAACCCGGCCATCCAAGGCATCAAACAAGGAAGCGATGAGGATAGCAATAGCTGCATGGAGAAACTTACCATTGATACTGGCAATAATGGCATAGAAACCACCAAACAGACCACAGGTTGTAATCAGGTTTGGTAAAATATAAACGGTGCCGCGAGGATGCGGACCAGATTGTTCATCAAAATCAGTCATTAATCTAGCGTAGTCAAGTTGACAGCGATTGGAAAAAAATGGATAGTTCTATAATTAATGATTCATAGAGCTAATGGCAATTATTAAAGCGATAAAGTTCAGAATTTCTTCATAGCTTAGCTGAGATATCCGAGCACGGTCTCCCCAGCCTTGGTCTTTTGCCCCACTTGAACCTCCAAGTGGGTTTTTAAGGGGAGATAGAGATCAACACGAGAGCCAAAACGGATAAGACCAAAACGCTGTCCACGACACAAGGTATCATTACGCTCTGCCCAGCAGACAATACGACGGGCAATAAGGCCCGCAACTTGGCTAACCGCATATTTCATTCCATTTTTGGTGGACAAGGTCACAGTACAGCATTCATTTTCCAAGGCAGCTCGATCCTTGTCCGCTGAGTAAAAGCGGCCTGGTGAATACTTGATTTGTGTCACCGTACCAGGAAAGGGCATCCTGTTAACATGAACATTAAAAACATTCATGAAAATACTGACCTTATAGACATGGTCATTAACAAAACGATCATCAAATATTTTCTCAATCAATATCACCTTGCCATCTGCTGGTGCCACCAAGGCATCATCATCCATAGGCGCAACACGTTCTGGATCACGAAAGAAGTAGAGCACAAAACTGGTAAGCAGTATCCCGACTCCGCAAAGAATAGCATAATCGAGAATAGCAACTATAAGAGTGAGAAAAGCGGCAAAAAATATAAAGGGTACACCCTCTTTAGCCACAGGAATTTCGATATTTTTCATTACAAGAGTTGATACAATTATTTAAATAATTTCCAGACCACATAGACAAGCAAAGGCACAGTGGTGTTCAAGGTAGTATACATCACCTCAAACTCCCTGTGCCCATGTTGTTACAACAAAAAAAAAATACAAAGTCAGCTGCAGCGCAATGCTGAAAACCTATACTAAGCTTTTTTGCTGGCTCGGGTCATAGCGATGGTACCGGTACGCACAATCTCCTGAATACCAATGGGTTTCAAAAGTTCAATAATAGCCTTAATTTTACCCCGGGAACCTGTCACCTCAATGGAATAACTTTTAGAGCTAACATCAACAACACGGCCCCGAAAGATATCAGTGATTCGTAAAAGTTCCGCACGAGTGCTAATCTCGGCCTTAACACGTATCAGGGCCATCTCACGCTCCACATAATCTGTCTCTGAGATATCTGTAACCTTTATGATATCAATGAGTTTATGGAGCTGCTTAGTAATCTGTTCGATGATACCAGTGTCACCATCAGTCACTAAGGTCAGGCAAGATACGCCTGCTTCAATGGTTTCAGCAACAGAAAGGCTTTCAATATTAAAGCCACGTCCAGAAAAAAGTCCGGTAACTCTGGAGAGAACACCTGGTTTATTTTGCAGTAGAACTGAAATTGTATGTTTCATAGGAAGTCTCTTATCTTTTACTTCTTAATTTTTTGCTAAAAAACAATTTAAATTTCCCCTCAACAAAAAACTCAGCAGTGATTTAGATTTGTTCATTTAAATCTGTGTAGCGTACTGTTGTTACGCGGGAAGATATAAAAGGACAAAGATGAATCGCTGCTGAGTTTTTTAGACCAGGAGCATGTCGGTTGTGGCCTTACCAGCTGGAACCATGGGAAAAACACCCTCTTCTCGGGCAATAACAAAATCCATCAGAACCAAGGCATCGGTGGCCAAAGCCTCTTTAATAACGGGTTCAACTTCGCTGGGATTGGTGGCGCGCAGTCCAATGGCACCATAGGCCTCAGCTACCTTAACAAAATCAGGCTGAATTTCCATGACAGTGGCAGAGTAGCGCTTATCATAAAAAAGTTCCTGCCACTGCCGTACCATGCCAAGATAGCCATTATTTAACAAAGCAATCTTAATGGGCAGTTTTTCCTGCATGGCGGTGGCAAACTCCTGAATATTCATCTGCATGGAACCATCCCCAGCCACATCAATTACCGTACGGCCTGGAGAGGCCATCTGGGCGCCAATGGCAGCAGGAAAGCCATAACCCATGGTGCCTAAGCCACCAGAGGTAATCAGAGATTGGGGCGAATTAAAATGATAAAATTGTGCCGCCCACATCTGATGCTGGCCAACCTCGGTGGTAACAATTGCCTCACCCTTGGTTAACTCATAGAGCTTTTGGATAACAAATTGTGGCTTGATAATACCAGTCTCTTCCACATAGCCAAGGGGATGCTTATTTTTCCAATCCTTAATCTGGTCAAGCCAAGGAATATGTTTCTCTTTTTCTGCATTAAGATCAACATCATTGCTATCAAACCAGGTATTCATCTGAGCCAAGGCCTCTTTACAGCCAGCAACGATGGGAATATCAACCTCTACATTTTTACTAATAGAGGTTGGATCAATATCAATATGAATAATCTTGGCATTCGGGGCAAAGGCATCAATCTTACCGGTGACACGATCATCAAAACGAGCGCCAACAGCAATAAGGACATCAGACTTGGCAACCGCCATATTGGCAAAATAGGTGCCATGCATGCCCAGCATACCCATGGAAAGA
>JAOZSN010000213.1 GCA_029939635.1 Deltaproteobacteria bacterium | reverse complement strand
AGAGCCTTTCCGTGGCCTGGCCCTCTTTGTTATTGAACCAAAACTGGTCTTTGCCCTGGTTGAGTGTTTCCTTGGCGGTAGTGGCCTGCGGAACGTGCGTATTGAGGGTCGTGACTTCACTGCCATAGAGCAACGCCTCATTCACCGCATTGTTACCCTGCTGGTCAGTGACCTGGAAAAAGCCTGGTACTCCCTGCATCCCATCAAGGTACAATATGTGCGTAGTGAAATTAACCCGCAATTTGCCAAGATATGTGAACCAGAGGATGTGGTGATTATCAACCGCTACGAGGTAGATATGGATCGAGCCGTGGGTAGCATCACCTGCTGCATCCCCCTGGCTAATTTGGAATCGGTCAAACCAAAATTAATGACCACCTTCACTAGGGAACAGAGTGAAGAGGACATTGCCCTGCGCCGCACCCTGGCCGATAATATCAAAAATATACATACAGATATCAATGTCCATCTAGGTGAGACGATTCTGGATGCTGGCGATATTGTTGACCTGGAGGTTGGCGATATCATCCAGCTTGACAATCGTAAAGACGATCTTCTGCCGGTCTTTATCTCCGGCATACGAAAATATATGGGTTCCCCAGGATTGCACCGGGGGAATAAGGCCCTGCTCATCAAACGCAAGGTTTTGGATCAAGAAAAGGACTAACACCTTTGGCGGTAAGAATGTTGACGAACGGCATAAGCGACTTAACACTAGATGCCTGTTTTTACATTGAAATAGCATGTTTCAAAATCGTGTTCTTTCATGACGCAAAGAGAGCTGCAAGTCACTAACGAAGGAGAAAATAATGGCTGATGATTCAACGGATGACTGGGACGATGCCCTGGAAGAAGCTGCCCCGGAAAAAGCTGCAGCAGGCGATACGAAAGAAGGTGATGACAACTGGGATGCTCTTTCAGGAGAAAAAGACTCTCAGTCCGCTGACTTTCAAGAGTTAAACGGCGGAGAGACTGGCCATAGCAGCCAGAATCTTGATTTCTTACTGGATATTCCCCTTAAGGTAACAGTGGAACTTGGTCGCTCTTCCATGATCATCGACAAGATGCTGCAACTTACCCAGGGTTCGGTTATCGAGTTAGAAAAAGCTGCCGGTGAAACCGTGGATATCTTTGTAAACCAGAAGCTGCTTGGCAAAGGTGAGGTTATTGTGGTCAACGACCGTTTTGGGGTTCGGCTCACAGAGATCATCAGCCAGGCCGATCGCATCAAAAATATTGGCTAACACCTTTAACGGCAAAACGAGCCTCCGACACATAATGAAAAGCACCATTTTAAGCATATACACCACAGTGACTGTCTGCAGTGTAGCCATCTGCCAGGCCGCTGAAGAAGAGGTGATGCCTTTGGTAGCAGAATCCATGAGCAACCCCATGGACAGCCTGCTGACCACTGGCAAAATAATCGGTGCTTTTTTATTGGTGGCTGGGCTCATGGCTGTGGCCTTCAAACTCATGAAGAGGATGGGTGTTGGCAGCTCAGTGTCCTCTGGAGGCCTAATCTCAGTGCTGGAGACCAGGCCCATTGCCCCAAAGAAATATATCTCTGTAGTGCAAATCGGCAACCAGCAGGTGGCCGTGGGCATCTCGGAACAAAATATCTCCCTGCTCTGCCAATTGGACGAACCTCTCACCTTACCAACGAACACACAAACCACACACTCCACCTTTGCCGGGTTGCTGGACAAAATCAACAGCAGAACGAAGAAGGAGGAAAGTAATGCATAGCCTCCAGAAGCCAGCATTGCCATACCGAGGCAAACAAAAAACCTCCCGAAGAAACAGGGCCATTAAAGCCGTCAGTGAAAAGAAATGGCTGTTCACCGTAAGCGCCCTGCTGGCACTCATAGTCATCCCCACCCTGACCCAGGCCGTCACCCTGCCCACTATCCAGGTGGGATTAACAGAGACCAATGAACCAAAAGATATAGCGGTGGCCATTGAGATCCTGCTACTCTTCACGGTGCTCACCATGGCACCGTCCCTGCTACTCATGACCACCTGCTTCACCCGCCTGGTAGTGACCTTCTCCTTTTTAAAACATGCCATGGGCACTCAACAGATGCCGCCCTCTCAGGTGCTCGTTGCCCTGGCCATGTTTTTAAGCCTTTTCATCATGGCACCAGTTTTCAGCAAAATGAATACGGTGGCAGTGCAACCCTATATGGCCGAAGAAATTAATATCCAAGAGGCATATAACCGGGGAATAGAACCTCTGCGTGCCTTTATGTTCAAGCAAACACGCCAGAAAGACCTTTCGCTTTTTCTCTCCTTTGCCAAGATGGAAAAGCCTCAAGACAAGAGTGAAATCCCCACATCAGTGCTCATTCCTGCCTTTATGATCAGCGAATTAAAAACCGCCTTCCAAATCGGCTTCATTCTCTTTCTGCCCTTTCTCGTCATTGATATGGTGGTCGCCTCTGTCTTGCTCTCCATGGGTATGATGATGTTGCCACCTGTTATGGTTTCATTACCCTTTAAATTACTACTCTTTGTTCTAGTGGACGGCTGGTACCTGATTGTCGGTTCATTGGTCCAAAGCTTCGGCACCATTTAGGAGCACATAACATGGCACCCATCCAAGCAGTCTCTTTAGGACAAACTGCGGTAAGTATCACTCTGCAACTTTCTGCCCCCCTGCTCATTGTCGGCATGGCAGTAGGCTTGATGATTGCCCTGTTTCAAGCCACCACCCAAATCCAGGAGATGACCCTGACCTTTGTACCCAAAATTGCTGCGGTGATGATGGCGTTGCTCTTTTTCGCACCATGGATGCTCATCAAAATTACTGATTATACTCAAGATTTATTTATGAGTATCCCAATGTTAATAAGATAGTCAAAAAAAAAACGAAACATAGCGAAATGGTAGACACGAACTTACTCAACTGGACCTTATCACAATTACTCGTCATGGTGGTAATCCTCGTCCGGGTCGCGCCGCTCATCTTTTTCATGCCTGTTTTTGGCTCTAAAAGTGTACCGAACCAGATAAAAATTCTGATATGTCTTCTTACTGCCTTTGTCCTCAGCCCTAATGTAGCAGTGACAGCCGACCAACTACCCACCACCACCTTGGGTTTTCTACTCTTTACCATTAATGAAATCCTTTTTGCCGCGATACTGGCCTTTTTTGCTCGGCTTATTTTCACCTCCATCCAGATTGCCGGTCAGATTGTCGGCATCCAGATGGGCATGGGTATGGCTGGAGTCATGGATCCACAGTTTGGTGCCCAGGTATCCTTGGTAGGCCAATTCTGGACCATGGTTGCCTATCTCATCTTTCTGGCCATAAATGGACACCATATGTTTTTCACAACTCTGGTGGATAGTTATGCCTGGGTCAAACCAGGTACCATTCACCTCCGCCAGGCCACCATGACGGGGCTGGTCATGGGGATGAGTCATATGTTTGTGCTGGCTGTCAAAATTATGGCGCCAGCTGGAGCAGCGGTTTTCTTTTCCCATGTAGCCATGGGTATTGTCGCCAAAACAGTGCCACAAATCCCCATTCTCATTGTAGGTATGCCGATGAATATTATGATTGGCCTCATTTTTGTTGGCCTGTCGATCAGCTACTTCATGCCGTTGATGATTAATCAATTTACCAGTCTTGGCAACCAGCTCCCAAGACTGGCCCAAGGCATGGGGGGATAAAACAGGTTTCAGGGTTCAAAAAAGTCATAGTCAATAACTAACAGGAAGATAAACAACAAAAATGGCAGACGAAGC
>JAOZSN010000074.1 GCA_029939635.1 Deltaproteobacteria bacterium | reverse complement strand
AGGATAGGCTTTGTGGGCGCAGTTAGCAAATGACCCATTTCTGGACAGACACTAATTAACAAGATGGTCTGATGTACCCCGAGCGGTTGAGAATATATTTCAACCGCTTTTTTTGTTTGCCATGTTCCACTTCAAAGTGGAAATTGTATTTAAGATAAACAGCGAAGTCTCCTTCCTGTATATTGGCTCCCTGGGTTTATTTGATACTAAAGGCACGATCACGCGGCGTTGTCGCTAAAAAGTGGTACGCCTTTATAAATTCATTAAGGGTGGGATCTACGCAATCTGCCAAACAATGCGCTCACTGTAAGCGACCAACGGGAGATAACGAGTACCCCGATGCCACTCCTCCTTCCTTTATTAGAGAGGGGAACTGGTAAACAGCATAAAAAAAGGCTTATCTGGTTGAGCATTTCAGCACAACCAGATAAGCCTGGCAGATAAACAACTATTGTTTTTTATTTTGCCATATATTTATCATAGATCTGTTTATACTGGTCTGAAGCCCTGACCTTCTCAATCTCAGCCCAGAAGGCCTTAATCAAATCTGCTTTATTGTTGGCCATATCATGGGAGAACATCAGGTAATATGGTTTTTCTACCAAGGCTACCTCTATTTTCGTGATCTTGGCAGCCAAATCAGCATTGTTTTTTAGGATTCTATCTCCTTGAGGGGTTAGAGCCGCGACGCTGGCCAGGCGTCCATTGGCCAGCATTTTCATTAACATTATAGTCTGCTTGGCCTCATGGACTTCTGCCCCCTTAGCCTTGAGCTTGTCAATGATAGAATACCCCATGGGGGCTCCCATTTTGCCTGTCAGGTTGATAAACTTGTCACCGTCCCAACTCAAATTTGATCCCTTGGGAACATAGAGAGAATAGCTGCCAGGGTGTAGTTGTTTGCTGGCATCATGCGTGCCATTGGCCATGGGATACACCCCAAATTTTTGCCGTTTTTCCTTAAAACTGGCGGCAAAAAGACCATCCACCTTGTTTTTTTTCAGGCTATCAAGACATCTTTTCCAGGGCATATAAACAATTTCCACATCATGTCCCAGATTTTTCCCAGCGGCCTTGATTAATTCAACATCAGCTCCTTCATTGTCATAAAGCCATGGAAATGAATCTTCATTCTCTGTGGCGATTTTCAGGCTAGCAGCCCAGGAAGTGGTACAGAAAACAGTAGTCAACGCAAACATTGCCAATACTAATAGTCTAATTTTACTCATAACATCCTCGCTAAATAAATTAAATTTGTCGAACCATCTACTTACCTACATTTTCTAGATATTATCAGGATGACTGGAACCCTAAAAATGGTCAAGGGATTACTAATTTTTTTTTCAAAAAAAAAAAAAGGTGTCTTTGGAAAGTTTAATGCCCTAAAATGCTTTTATCTTAATAAAAAAGAGATAAATATAAACCGTCAACCTTATCACGTAAAAGAAAAACAGGACTATCATGATATCAGCGCAAAATTATGCAATTGATCGATTTGGACTGGCTGTCAAGGTGGCCTTTGTCAGTGCTTTATGTGTCTTTGTCCTCCTGGCCATTGGTGGGGCAATTATTGCAAAGATGCAGGTTAACCTGGCCGATCATCTCATTGAAAAGCAGATAACCCAGATCGATAGCAGTTTGACCAGCCAGCAAAAAAACTTGACCGAACAGTTACAGAAATCCATAGCCTCTTCCACCAAGATATTGGCAAGGGTCTGTGCCCCTCTGTTCTATAATTTTGATTCAGATGGAGTCAATAGCGCCCTGATATCACAGCTTCACACCGCTGAAATAATCGCTATTCAGGTCTTTGATGGCGACAAAAAACCTACCAATGCAGCATGGCGCTCTGCTAAATTGGAGAGCGGATCTCAAATCCCCACGATCATCGCAACCGAAATCGACAAAACTAAAATCTCCGAGCAGTTGCATCATGATGGCTCGGTCATTGGTTCTGTCACTGTCTTTTATTCCACTCTTTATCTTGATGAGCAGGTTGCGACACAAAAGACCACGGCAGCTAATGAAATTAAGCAATTAAAAGAGCAAACAAAGAGTGAGATTAACTCGGTTCTGCTGGTAGAAACTGCAGTTTTTCTAGTGGTCATTCTCTGTATGGTGGCCAGTATTGTGGTGTGTTTGCGTTTTATTGTCATTAACCCCATTGAGTCAATCTGCTCACAGCTTGAAGAAGGCGCCATTCAGACCAAGATCTTTGCCGATGAATTTTCCCAGATGAATCATCAGTTGGCCGATGGCGCAACCCAACAGGCCGCAGGGGTCGAGGAGACTGCGGCCTCCCTGGCTGAAATTGCCAGTATGACCTCTAACAACACGCAACTATCTGCAGATACTGACCACCAGATGGAAACTGCGCGAACCTATATCACCACCGCCCTCAGCACCCTTGAGCGTTTAACCTCAACCATGCATGACATCTCGGAAAACAGCAAAAAAACCCAAGGTGTTGTAAAAAGCATTGATGAAATTGCCTTTCAGACAAATTTACTGGCCTTAAATGCTGCGGTTGAGGCAGCCAGGGCCGGAGAGGCTGGAGCAGGGTTTGCGGTTGTTGCTGATGAGGTTCGTAATCTGGCTATGCGGGCAGCAGGCGCAGCAAAAGACACGGCAGTATTGCTAGATAGTGAGATGGAAAAGGTCAATTTAGGCAGTACGGTGGTGGGCGAGACAAATAAATCATTTAGTGGCATCTCAGACATAGTGGCAAACACTGCCCAGGCCACCAAACAAATATCTGTGGCTTCCACAGAGCAAGAAACCGGGATCAACCAGATCAGTGTTGCCTTTACGGCAATGGATAATATTGCTGGCCAAACCGCTGCAATTGCAGATAAATCTGAGGGTATGGCCGCAGATTTACTAGATCAGTCAAACAGAATGGATGTGCTGGTCAACTCACTGTCATCCATTGTTCATGGGCGCAAGTAAAGTGCAAGTAAAGTAGCTATTTACTTTTTATTCCCTTGTTCCAAAAATGGCGGTGCCTACCCGAACCATGGTGGCACCTTCAGCAATGGCGGCTTCGAAATCATTGCTCATGCCCATGGAGAGAATAAGGGGGGCATCTTTGCTGATTAGTCCGCTGTGCTGATATTTTTCTCCTAGTTCGCGTAACATTGCAAAATAGGGACGGGCCTCCTCTTTGCTTTGCGTGGCTGGTGGCATGGTCATGAGTCCGCGGATGGAGAGGTGGTCAAGGCTGCCTATCTTGTTAAGCAGTTCTTCGCTCTTTTCCGGCAGAACACCTCCTTTTTGCAGCTCTCGACCTACATTGACCTGTACCAGGATTTCCTGGATTTTGTCTTGCTGGGTGGCAAATTTATTGAGAGCCTTGGCTAGTTTGAAGCGATCCACGGTGTGGATGAGGTTGAAATGGGTCACTGCAGCCTTAGCCTTGTTTGATTGGAGCCCACCGATAAAATGCCAGCGGGCAGGGCCGCTAATGGTGCTGATTTTCTCCTGGGCCTCCTGCAGGTAATTTTCGCCAAAATCCACTTGGCCAGCACTCATGGCTTCTAGGATAAGGCTGGCGGGTTTTCGTTTGCTGACTGCAATAAGGGTTATTTCATCCCTTTTGCGGCCAGCCTCTTTTGCGGCCTTGGTAATAGAGGCGTTGATTTTGTCAAGGTTGTCGGTGATCATTTTTTTATCTCAATTCGAAAGAGTTTTTCGATATTATGGCTGGTCGCTTCAGCAATATCATCCAGGGATATGTTTTTAAGTTCTGCGATTTTTTCAGCCGTATACAGGGTGTAGGCTGGTTCGTTTCGTTTGCCGCGCCACGGTTCTGGGGCCAGGAAGGGGCCATCTGTTTCAACCAGCAACCTGTTTAAAGGGATCATGGTTGCCGCTTCTTGTAATTCCACCGCTTTTTTAAAGGTAACGACTCCTGGTATGGAAAGATAAAATCCACATTCCAGGAACTTTTCAGCAATCTGCGCATCTCCAGAAAAACAGTGGATAACACCGCCAGCCGGGAATGGTCCCATCTCGATGAGGATGTCAAGAATGAGCTGATGGGCATCGCGGTCATGAATAATGACCGGCAGTTCCAGTTCCTGGGCCAGCTCTAGTTGCCAACGCATGCAGCTGATCTGATCTGCCAGGGGGGCATAGTCTTTAAAACAATCAATACCAATCTCGCCATAAGCAATAACCTTATTCTGCCCTGCCAGGTGGCGCATTTCTTTTTTTATTTGTTCGCTGACCCCTTCGGCATGATGGGGGTGAATACCCACGGCAGCATACAAATCAGTATGGTTCTGGGCAAGACTAACTGCGGCTTGGGAGCTTGGGGGGTCAATACCTATGGTAATGATAGCAGCGATACCAGCAGATTTTGCTCGGCCAAGGACGTCTGGTAGATCTTCGTTGTAGGCAGTCATGTCTAAATGACAATGACTGTCCACCAACCAGTGGTCTGGGCTGATGGATGGTAAGGGGCGTCTTTTCTTTTTTCGACTCATTGTTCCTGGGTGGGGCTGAGGGGATGAAGTGAAACTATTCTGTTGATTGGTAATGGGGCTAAATTAATTGACAAACTTACACGAGACAACTATTTTGTGATGTTTTCAATGTAATTCTGTCTACGGCTATCAGCCGTGATCTCCACTTTTGGTTGTTAACGACTTTTTTTATATGGGCATTACCCATGACAAATGACATTCTTTCTGCCCTCTATCAGCGCCGTAGTCGTCGTGAGTTTACTGAAAGTACTGTTGCTGTGGAGGATCTTGAGGAAATTATCAGGGCAGGGATATGGGCCCCTTCCGGGCTTAATAATCAACCGTGGCGCTTTGTGATTATTACTGCTGAAGAGACGCGACAGCAACTCGCAACTACTACCCATTATAGTCATATAGTTCTGGCTGCTCCGGCCCTCATTGCCGTCTACCTAGATAAAGAGTCTATGTATGACGAGGTAAAGGATCATCAGGCTGCGGGTGCGTGTATCCAAAATATGTTGTTGGCTGTAGAGTCTCTGTCCCTTGGAGCGGTCTGGCTTGGTCAGATCCTCAAACAGAAGGCGCGGGTAAATGAAATCCTGGGCGTGGGTGATACTGTTGATCTTATGGCTGTGCTGGCCATTGGTCACCCTAGTCAGACGAATCAGCAATCAACGCGAAAAGAGTTAAATCATTTTATCTTGAAAAAAATGTAAGATACTTACTTTTATGGTGAGGTTACTCAATGTTCATCTCACTAAACCGTTACATTTTAAGGAGGTTTTTTCATGAAAAATCTGAAGTCAGTTTTGTCCCTGGTTGTGGTAGCACTTTGTATATTGACCTTTTCTTCTGGTTGTACATCGAAGAGTTCTGATGAGGCTGCTCTGGATACAGAGACAGTTACGGAGCAACCTTTCTTTGCACGGGCCTACCGCGAAATCCAGATTCCTCCTGGTTTTGAATTTGACCAGAAACATTCGGTTTTTGTAGAGACCAAATCCTTTCGGGGCGGTATTCTGCAATTTTCTGGTCGCCGCGAGATCAACTCCGTAGCCGAGTTCTTCAAAAATAATATGCCCAAGCACCAGTGGGAACGCCAATATATTGGCACTGGTGTACCTATGGTTCAGGCCTATATTAAAGAAAGTAAAACATGCATGATTAAGATCTCCGAGAGCACCATGAACACCCACGTTATTATTTATGTATCTGACACTGCTGATGAGTCCAGCGTAGATCCTTTGTCTGGCCAATAAAAATAATGGCATTGTTGAAACAAAAAAAGGTTCTCCTTGGTGTCTGTGGTTCTATTGCCGTTTATAAGGTGGTTGATTTTGTCCGGGAGTTGGGGCGACTGGGTGCAGAGGTGACGGTGGTGATGACCGAATCGGCTAGCCGGTTTGTGACACCTCTTACCTTTGCCGCCCTCTCTGGTCAGCGGGTGCATGGTTCCATGTTTGCGGACCAGGATGCTGAGCAGATTCCCCATATTAATCTTGCTCGCCAGCATGATTGTATCCTTATCGCCCCAGCCACTGCCCAGACTATTTCTCGGTTGGCTTCTGGACAGGCAGACGATCTGCTTTCTGCTGTGGTACTGGCTGCTTGTTGCCCGGTGTTGGTTTGTCCGGCCATGAATAGTAATATGTTTCTCCATGCTGCCACCCAGCATAATATCAGCCAATTGCAATCCTACGGTTATACCGTTGTTGAGCCAGATTCTGGTGCCATGGCCTGTGGAGAAGAGGGCAGTGGTAGATTGCCAGCCTGGCCCCAGGTTCAGGCTGCTTTGCAAAAGCTTCTCTGCCCCCAGGATCTTGATGGCCAGAAGGTGCTCGTCACTGCTGGGCCTACTGAAGAGCCTCTGGATCCAGTTCGTTTTCTTTCCAATCGTTCCACTGGCAAGATGGGATATGCCTTGGCTGCTGTGGCCTGGCAGCGCGGTGCTGAGGTGGTTTTGGTCAGTGGGCCAACCTCTCTTGCTGTGCCAGCAGGGGTACATTGTGTTGATGTGCGTACTGCTGCTGAGATGGGCGAGGCGGTTGCTGAGTATTTTGACGCTATGGACATTGTGATCAAATGTGCAGCTGTTTCTGATTTTCGCCCCTCAACATGTGCCGAGCATAAGCTGAAAAAGGTGGATGGTGAGCTTTCTTTGCCTTTAGCAGCAAACACAGATATACTTAAAGGTTTAGGGCACGCAAAAGGGCACCAGTTTCTTGTTGGTTTTGCCGCCGAGAGTGAAAATCACCAAATCGAGGGGAACCGCAAGTTGGCAGAGAAAAATTTAGATATGATTGTGGTCAATGATATTTGTGGCAGCAAGACTGGCTTTGCCGCTGAGACTAATGCGGTGACTGTGATTACTGCTAAAGGTCAGAGCCGTGAGATCCCCCTGCAAAGTAAAGAAGAGATTGCCTCGGCGATTTTTGATGAAGTTGTTCGCAATGGTGGAGGGGCCCATGAAGTATAATCGTAGAACTTTTTTGAAGACTACCTCATTGACAGCAGCAGCCTTTGCCATGTCAACTGGCACGTGTACTGTGGCTGGTGCAGCCAAGGCGGCTAAAGGAAAAGGGAGACGAGAGAAGGTTAGTACGGTTTGTGGATTGTGCCGGGCTCGGTGTCCGATGGTGGCTCAGGTGCAGGGCAAAAATGTTCGGCTCTACGGGAATCCCTTTTTCGCGCCAACAAGTGGTAAGCTCTGTGCCAGAGGACTGGCCGCAGGACAGATTTTGACTGATCCTGACCGGCTCAAGTTCCCCATGAAAAGGATTGGTTCCCGGGGCAGTGGCAAGTGGCGGCGTATCTCTTGGAAGGAGGCAAATGCTGAGATTCGTGATCAATTAAAAAAGGCGTTGCTGGAGTATGGTCCAGATTCCTTGGCTTTGCTTTGTGGAGGTCCGTCCAGCCATTATATTCGTACCCTGATTTCTGAGTTGGGAGGTCATGTTTATGACTCCTCCCGCTCCCATAACGATCATATCCGTGCCTTGGGCTATGGCCCCATCACAGGCATAACCCCTGATCCTCTTTCTCTACCAGCAGCAGAGCAGGTGGATTGTCTTGTTCTTATCGGCAGTCATGTGGGTGAGAATGTTCAGGTGCAACAGGTCCGGGGAATCAGTGCCATGCTGGACCGGGGTAGCAAGCTTATTGTGGCTGATCCGCGTCTGTCTACCATGGCCGCTAAGGCTGACTTTCATCTTGCCATCCGGCCAGGTACAGACACGGCCTTGCTCCTTGGCTGGATTCATTTTCTCTTTAGCAATGACCTCCTTGATCTGCAGCGTTTGCAGGAGAGTTGCCTCGGTCTGGACGAGCTGCGCGAACACGTTTATGGCTACACCTTGGAGCGGGTGGCAGAGATCACTGATCTACCCCAGGATTTGATTAGTGCCACTGGCTGGCTGCTTGGCTCGCAGTCGGGTCGGAGCCTGGTTTTGCCAGGAAATCATTTAAGTTGGTATGGCAATGATGTTGGTCGAGTGCAGGCGCAGGCTATGCTTTCTGTCTTGCTGGGCTCGCCAGCCATGGGTGGTACGCCATTTGATTTTAGTAAAGGGCCAATGCCCATGTCCTTTAGTGAACTGGTCATTGCCATGGAAAGTTCGGTTAAGGTACTGGGCATGTGGGGGCAAAATCCTTTGCAGGCCGAGGTATCGCCCTACCGCACCATTGCTGCCCTGAACAAGATACCCTTTATTTTTGGTACAGATGTCTTGCCCAGTGAGGCAATGCTCTATGCCGATATCATCCTGCCTGAGGCCTCTTTTTTAGAGCGCATGGATGTGTTGGAGTCGTATCAGTCTGCGGATCAGTCCCTTGTTTCCTGCCGTTTTCCGGTGCTGCCAGCGATGCATGAGTGTCGTGATCCTTACAAGATAGTTACATCTCTGGCTGAGGGTTTAGGGCAGGGGAGTCTTTTTCCTGAGAAAACTGTTGCTAGCCATCTTGAGACGCAGCTTGGTCAGTTGGGGAGCAGCCTTGCTGCTCTTCGTCAGGCCGGTGGAATTGTTGGGTATCAGGTCGATGGTGGGCAGAAAAATTCTGTTGAGATAGGGAGTGATGAACTGGTTGGACAGCCTTTAACTGACGTTTCCCATCTTAATTATAGCACCCCATCAGGGAAAATTGAGCTACTCTCCTCCTGGAATCAAGAGTATGGCTTGCCGTTTTTTCCGCATTTTATGCCTCCCCAATCAGTACCCAGCGGTTTTGTTCGTTTGCTCTATGGGCGCAGTCCGGTCTATACCCAGACGCGAACTGCTGGTGATCCCTGGCTCCACCATGAGATTTCGGAAAACGTTCTGTGGCTTTCGGAGAACAGTGCAGCTTCCTTTGGCGTAAAGAATAATCAGCGGGTTCGGCTGGAGAACCAGGATGGTATTCGGGCCATAACCACTGTGGCTGTCAAGGTCACGCCAGGTATTCGCGATGACTGCTGTTATCTGGTTCATGGTTTTGGTAACCGTTCTCCGCTTATTCGCGATGCCTTTCTGCGTGGTGTTTCTGACACCTCTCTGATGACGCGCGGCACAGTGGATACTATCTCTGGAGTACGCGGTATGCGGGATAATTTTGTGCGTATTATTAAGGGGTAGTGGGGAATGGATAGCAAGTGCGGTTGCGCTAAAGATCGCCGCAAGTTTTTCATGCGTGGCTGGGATTTGTTAAAGCTGGTGGCTGGATTGACACTGCTCTATCCACTTTTGCAATTTATCCGCTTTCATGTACCAAAGGCACCGCGCTACGTGAAGGTTGAAAAGACCCTGCTGGCCGGTGAGGTGCACCTGGATCCTGATTTTGTCCTCTTTGTTGGCCAGGAGAAGGTGTGGGCTGTGTCGCGTATCTGTACCCACCTTGGTTGTCGCCTCCATTTCAGCCAGGAGGAAAATCTGCTTATCTGTCCTTGTCACCAGTCAAAATTTACCCCCCAGGGTAAACGCATCGCTGGGCCGGCCCAGAAAGATTTGGCCCCCTATGGGGTGGAAGCACTCGGTGATGATGGTAAGGGTTACGTGGTCGTTATTTGATGGAACAGCAGACGTCATGGATTAGTCGCCTCTGTGCGGTGAAGTGGGGAGAAATTTGTCTGGTCAGTCTCTACCTGTCGGTTCTTTCTGGCATCGTGGTTGCGCTGCAGTATGATTTTAATACCCCTTTTTATTCCAGCAGTGCCATGGATGCCTTGGTGCCTTTTGGCTCCTTTTGGCGCAGTCTTCATTTTTACACCAGCCAGTTTTTCTTTCTGGCCATGCTGGTTCATTTTCTGGCTATTCTTATTGATGGTCGAGCCGCGCAGCTTAAGAGGGGGAAATGGTGGCTATTGGTGGGTAGTATGCCGGTAGCATTGCTGCTTCTGTTTACTGGCTATGTATTACGCGGTGATGTTACAGGTCTTGCCGCAGGTCGTATTGCTGAAAATATCCTGCTGGCCATTCCTGTGCTGGGAGAGGCCCTAAATCGTCTCTTTTTTTCCATTACTGATGATGGTCTTAAACGGGTCTATGCTAATCACTTAGTGGGGCTTGGTGTTCTTTGGGGCGCTTTAAGCTGGGATCATATCCGGAAATATCGAGCCCATATTTCTCGCCATGGCCTGCTCATTGTTATTTCATTGCTCACCGCCTTTCTCTGCCTGGCTCCCATGGAGCCGGAGCAACTTGGCGTATTCTACACCCCTGGCCCCTGGTTTTTTCTGGGCCTCCAGGAGATTCTCCATTACATCCAACCCTTCTGGGCTGGTGTTGTTTTTCCCCTCACCTTCATTATTGCTCTTGGCCTACTGCAACCTGATGTACCTGCCAGGCGTTGGTGGTTCGTCTTTGCTATTTCCTGGCTTGTTCTCTACCTCTTGCTTACCCTCGGCGCCTTGATTCGTTAAATGGTTGGCTGTGTCTCATGTCTGTCTCAAAATATGAGCGTGAGACAGCTGGGTTGGCGGCTATGATAGTTGGAGTGAGGTGTAAAAAAACGCCATAGATCAATGGTTTGGCGTGGTTCTTGAAAAAAAACTATAACGTGGCGCGCCTGTTGCAAATTGATTGTGTGAAACAACAAAGAGACTTTCTCTTTCGTACAGCAATTTAATCTACAGGGGTAACAGGCTATGCTTCAGACATCCACCGGCACCAACAATTTTCTTCAGGGCCATCTTAGTGGTTTTTCACTTTCCAGTATCCTTAGTCTTATTGATCGGGATAAGCAGAGCTGTATCATCACTATTGATGAAGATGTTAAAAGAGGAGTTTTGGTAATTCAAGACGGTGTTGCTCTTGAGGCGTCCTGTTACAGCCTGACCGAAGAAAGTACCGTATTTATGGATGACGAGGCCGTACATACCATGATTGGTTGGGATACTATTAACCTGGAACTCAGCCATTTGGTCGATACCATTCCCAGGAAAAGGGCAATTCAGAGTAATATGCAGGAATTGTTATTAAATGGAGCCCGCCTGGCAGATGAGAAACGTTTCCATGTCTGATGTAACTACAGCCTGTATCACTGTTTCATGACAAGGGGAAGTAGAATAGTAAAAGAGGCACCACCCAATTCGCAGGTGCCGACGGTGATAATGCCGTGATGGCTGTCGATGATCTGTTGGACAATGGCTAGCCCTAGACCTGTGCCTTTCTCGCGTCTGGTAAAGAAGGGGTCGAATATCTTACTATAGGCTTTTTCTGGGATACCGTGACCGTTATCGCATACCTGCAGGATAATATACTCACCATCCTGTTTATGCTCTTCCCGGGCAGCTATACGGATGTGGCCTTTATCTTGCTGGGCAACGGCATGAAAAGCATTGGTTAGTAAGTTGATACAGACCTGGCGTAATTGGTTGGCATCACCTCGGTAGTCAAGTCCCTCTGTTATCTCTGTATCTATCTGGAGTGATTCATTCCAGCCCGGATCGTTTTTGGCCATAGTAATGGATTCTTGCACCATGACCGCCAAGGGGAACCAATGTTTTTCCAGCTGGGCTGGCCTGGAAAACTGCAGGAATTCATAGATAGTTGCTTCCAGGCGATCACTTTCTCTGATGATGATATTCATCAGGGATTTGGTGGTGTGGTTAGAGCCTAGTTCACCTTCAAGTAGCTGGGCTGCCCCACTCATGGCTGCCAGTGGATTCCTAAATTCATGGGCAATTCCTGCCGCCATGCGACCAATGGCCGCCATCTTCTCTGCCTGGCGAATCTGTCCCTCCATTTCTCTAATGCGGCTGAGATCCTGCATTGTGTACACGCGGTAATCGCCGCTTTCTCCTGGCATATTAAGTTTGGTCCAGGTGTAGCCCACTGGAATCTTAAAGCCATCGGCTCTGGTGATTTCTGCCATGGAGCGTAGAGAGCCTGTGTCTTGAGCCCACAGGGTTGGCAGGAGAGTGGCAAAGGGGGTACCAAGGGCTTGCTCTGAAGTGAAACCGGTAATTGTGTTGGCTGCAGTGTTAAAGGAGGTAATGCGCCTACTGGAATCAACGGTGATAATACCAGTAGTAATGTCCTCAAAAATTTGTTTGTAGAGCATGGCCAGGCGGTCACGGTCCATGATGGTGACTGATAATTCTCTCTCTGCTATTTGTAGTCGTTTGGCCAGGATGGAGCTAAGGAAGGCGATAAGAAAAAAGGAAAGCCCTGAAACTGCGAAACGGTGTAGGGCAATATTAACATGGGTCAGGTTGTTAGCTGGGAGATAGCTTGGGAAAAGCCCATGAAATTCTACCCAGAGTACAGAGCCATAGCTCAAGGCGGCCAAGGCAGCAATGAACAGGGCACCCCGTTTGAAGAGCAGGGAGGCAGCGCTGACAATGGGGAAGAAATAGATAATGAGTAGAATGGATTGACTCCCACCGCTGAAGACAACAAGAGTGGTGGTAAGTAAGACATCCAGGGAAAGTTGCAGGTAGGCAAAGGGCTTGCTGCATGGGATAATTTTGATCAGCAGCGCTGAGCCGATGGTAAAGATATAAATTAGTGTTATAAAACTGGCAATCATGCCCAGTGATGGTAAGGGAGATTCATAATCACCCCTGCTGTGTAAAAAGACAGTGAGTCCTAAGAGCACAGTGAGCAAGATGACGCGAAAAAAGAGAACCCAAAGGATTTGTCTTTTAAGCAGAGTGTCGGCTTCTTCTGTGATGGGTGCTATGGAACAGGCTTGATTAGTCAGGGACATAACTACAGTTGCCGGTTATCAGTTGTCTGTTAGCAGTTAAGGGTGTGCCTTTATATAGAACCGACTGACAACTGTAGTTAAAGATTATACTTCTGGACCTTATAGCGCAACGACCTAAAGCTTACTTTTAGTAAATCTGCGGCGCGCATCTTGGACTGAGCCTTATCCAGGGCCAGCTTGACCAGTTGTTTTTCAAAACGAGCCATGATGGCATCAATGCCCTCGTCAAAGAGTTCTTCTTCACTGCGCACGGCAATAAAATGTTCTGGAATATCACCAGAGTTACTGGGCGAAGGGGTGCGGCGTGAGGAAAGAGTAAGACTTTCTGGCAGAATGATATTTGAGGTGGAAAGGGCGACACCCCGTTCAATAATATTTTCCAGCTCGCGCACATTGCCAGGGAAGTCATAGTCCATGAGGACCTGCATGGCATAGGAGGAAAGCTCTACCACATCCTTGTCAAAGCGCTCAGCATATTTTTCCAGAAAGTGATTAACCAGCAATGGCACATCCCCTTTGCGTTCCCGTAGGGGAGGCATGCGGATAGGCACCACGGCCAGCCGGTAAAAAAGATCCTCACGAAAACGACTGGCCATCACCTCTTCTTCCAGGTCACGGTTGGTGGCCGAGATTATACGGATATTGACCTTAGTGGTTTGCGTATCACCCACTCGCTTGAACTCACGTTCCTGCAGGACACGCAATAGTTTGGTCTGGGCCAGATGAGAGAGCTCACCTACCTCATCAAGAAAGGCAGTACCATTATTGGCCATGCCAAAAAGGCCAACCCGGTTGGCCGTGGCTCCAGTAAAGGAACCCTTAATATGACCAAAAAGTTCACTTTCAAAGAGCCCTTCGGGGATAGCATTACAGGTAATGGGAACAAAATTATTGGCTGCCACCTTACTGCTGTCATGGATAGCCTTGGCAGCCAGTTCTTTACCTGTACCAGATTCGCCATAAATAAGGACATTGGCCTGGGTAGGGGCGATGCGCCTGATAAGATCATAGATCTTTAGCATCTCTGGGCTGTCACCAATAATGCCAAAGGAGGCATTTTTTAGGGACTTTGGATCGGCTGTGATATTTAAGGCTGAGGCAATGGATGATTTTATCTCATCAACCTTAAACGGCTTAGTGATATAATCAAAGGCACCATTTTTCATGGCAGTTACCGCATCTTCAGGGGAGGCAAAGGCGGTGATGAGAATGACCGGTAATTCTGAGTATTTTTCTTTTATATCATGGAGTAGATCCAGACCAGAGAAAGAACTCATTTTAATATCGGTGATCACTAAATCAAAATGGTCAGACTCTACTTTAGAAAGTCCCTCATGGCCATCGACAGCTGTCTCCACTTGATATCCTTCTTTTTCCAAGAGGATAGTGAGAAACTCACGCATGGACAGCTCATCATCGACAACTAGGATTG
>JAOZSN010000212.1 GCA_029939635.1 Deltaproteobacteria bacterium | reverse complement strand
CAGTATTATAGGTCGTCGCCACAGGAAATAGAAAAAGAACGTCTACGTCAAAGGCTAAAAATATCAAAGCGTAGAGATAGAAAACTACAGGGTAACGAATCCAGGCCGTACCGATGGGTGACATACCACATTCGATAAATTGACCTGTCTTGTTTTCAAGGGTCCGGGTTTTTCGGGGTCCAGCAAAAAAAGATAGGATAGGCCCAAATAGGGCAAACCCCACACCACCTAAGAAAAAGGCGGCGACAACGATAAGGTCTCCGAGTGCAACTGCTGATAAGTTCACTTTCATTCACTCCTTTAGCTAACTGAATAAGAGAAAATCTTACTCGAACATGAGTTTGTTTAGCCGATGCCACAGACACTGTCAACAAAAAAATGAATGGGCATTCACACTTTTATGAATAGGCATTCATTTTATTGCGCATCCAAAAAAAATCATTATTTCAGGATGTTATACAATTAACACTCAATCTAAGCAGTCCGTTCTTTCAGGCTATCCAACAGTCGTTGATGGATATTATCAAACCCACCATTGGACAGAATGACGACAACATCATCACCCTGCAGAGAGGACTCTAAGTGAGCAAGAATTGCTTCCGTATCCGTGAAACTACGAGCTTTTTGTCCGCCCCTTTGCAGATCCTCAGCCAATTTCACAGACGAGAATAATTCCTCCTTGCTAATATTTACAAGGGGATCTGGCTCTTTGATCAAGACCTCATCTGCCGCGCCAAAAACGGTAGCATATTTTTTTTGAAAAATGGTCCGTCGGCTCGAATTAGTGCGTGGTTCAAAGACTGCCACCAGACGCTGACCATCATAAGCCTGCCGTAACGCAGTCAAAGTTTCAGCCACGGCAGTAGGATGATGAGCAAAATCATCAATAACTGTAATACCTGCAACAACACCGCGTACCTCCTGACGACGACGTACTCCAGCAAAGGCGGCCAACTCACGCCGAGAAATCTCGGCATCAATCCCCAACTCAGTAAAAACAGCCAGCACAGCCAGGGAATTCAACACATTATGATGCCCTGGCATCACAGAATGATACTCCCCTCTCTCTTGCCCCTTAACAAGGAGGGTAAAGACCGTGGATTGACGGCCCACCTGCATGTCGGCATAGGACAAATCAAAGCCTTTACCCCCTCCATAACTCACCACACGGCAGGGTGCATCTGCACAAAGCTCACGCACAGCCGGATCATCAAAGCAGGCCACCAACACACCATCTCGGGGCATTATAGCTATCAAGCGAGCAAAAGAAGACTTTACTGCCTCAAAATCAGCATAGATATCAGCATGATCAAACTCCACCGAGGTAATAATGGCGATATGAGGTTGGTAATGCAGAAACTTAGGCCCCTTATCAAAAAAGGCGGTATCATACTCATCACCCTCCACGACAAAATTTTCACCTTTACCAATGCGAAAATTTGCCTTAAAGGCTTGAACAATACCACCGATCATAAAGCCCGGATCCAACCCGGCCCCAGCCAGCATTGTGGCCATGAGAGAGGAGGTGGTGGTCTTGCCATGAGTACCTGCAACCACCAAGGATCTCTTACCCGTTAAAAATTTCTCAGAAAGCAGCTGGGGCATAGAGATATACGTCACGCCGAGCCGGGCCAACTCCTGGGCCTCAGGGTTGACCTGTCTGATAACATTACCCACCACGACCAAATCAGGTCTAGGTTTTAGATTGGCAGAACTATAACCATCCATAACCGTAATACCAGCAGCAGCCAGATACTCGCTCATGGGCGGATAGACACCACTATCTGAACCTGTGATAATATAGCCGGATTCCTTAAGCAATCCGGCCATGGCACCCATACCGGTACCACAGATACCCATAAGATGGATATGCCTGACATCAGTTGGGAAATAATTGAGGGAGGGATCGAGGGAGAGCAATGATTTTTTTATGCGAACCGCAGAATGTCGAACAAGAAATGTCGAATATCGAAGTGGCTGATTATTACTTCAGCGGTTCGAAATTCCTTATTCGACATTCGATATTCGTTGTTTAAACCCGAGCTAACAGCTTTAGTTTCTCGCTGTCTCTTTAACGGTGCGATGCACCTCGGTAAAGGTCTCAGCAAATTTTGGAGGAGATAGACGGCCGACCTCAATGAATTTAACAATCACCTCTTTGGTGATCTTCATAATAAGTTCATCAGTAACCGGCTTATTGACCGCACTACTTGTTTTTTCAGGGCTACTGGACATAACATCAAGAACCTGGTTGCAATTTTAAGGGATAATGAGGCATAAAAAAAGCCTCAGGCAGCAAGAAAGAAGGCCAATTCAGACAGTGCCGCCAGAGGCTTCCTCTTTAATATTGGAATAAACTTAGTTGGCCCACCCCGATTAAAGATCTATTTTAAAAAGCAGATTATAGAGAAATAGTTTTACTGTCAACCCTGTTTTCAGGGTCCAACAGAAACACAGAGAAAGACCACCCCCAGCAGATCATTACAATGTAACAAGTTGCCTTTTCTGCTTTGTTGCCATTTTCTTAATAACATACTCCCGTTTCGCTGCCAGAGAATGAGAGAGCCCCTCCTCCACGTATACCAAACTAACCGGTTGCCGAGGCCGGGTGTATTTCGCACCACCTTTTGCTGAATTATGGGCAGCTAATCGTTGGGTAAGGTTATTGGTGATACCGGTATAGAGGGTATTATCAGCGCAACGTACCATATAGACACACCAGGCCTGCTCCTCACTGGGCCGGCAAGGAAACAACCCACTCTCCAGCGCCGCCCGGTGTTCTTGCCAGTCGGGCAGATAATGCCCCACCAGCCCCCAAAATCGCTCATTATGAGAAGGTTCCAACAGATGAACCATCTCATGCACCAGCACATACTCAAGACAGCCAGGTGGACGCCGGGCCAATTCTAAATTAATTGAAATACGCCCCTTAGTAATATTACAGCTCCCCCAACGCGTCCGCATCTGCCTGATGGTGCAAGCCTGCACCGTAACCCCTATGGTGGCCTGCCATTGCTCTATCAAGGGAAGAAGGTGCAATGATAACTGCTGACGATACCAGCCAGATAAAACCCTGCGGCGATTCGCTATTGTGGTGCCAGGCCGTACAGTAAGAAGCAGTATTCCGCCATCCGCTATGGTTATCTGGTGGCGTCCGTATTTTTCACATAGACGCAATTCATACTCTTGCCCAAAGAGTCGATGCCGCTCGCCATTGACCATCTCCTCAGAGAGCACAGGCCGGGCGGCAATTTCCGCCTGTTTTTTCCTGATCCAGGCCAGCTGCCCACGAACAAAACGTTGAATAGCCTGCGTAGAAACATGATGGGGCGCAGAAAGGTGCACCTCACCATGGGGAGGCAGCACCCGTAGACGCAAATTTTTCATGGCCTTACGAGCCACGTGCACAGAGATATCTTCACAAACAAGAAGGGCTTGACCCTTTTTTATAGATTTATGTCTACCTGCTAACAAATTGCCTCCGCCACACAGACCTATCATCAGTCATTTTCAAAAACACACCTTAAGAGGCAAATAGTATCTCACCATTCTAGATTATCAAGATCTTTATCATCTCCACAGCCATGAGAAGCAAGAAGAGAGTAATCCCCACGCAATAATGGCAATGATCCACAGTTTAAATAATGCACCTGCGCACCCTGCCAAGCCGCGATCATGACCTATAGGATCACCGCAGTGAGGACACGTGACGGCATTTCTAGAGATTGCCCCCCGAAACACCTCACATGCAATCAAATCCTCACTATCATCATCCTTCATGGTGACCATTCCTCAGCAAAAAAGCAT
>JAOZSN010000073.1 GCA_029939635.1 Deltaproteobacteria bacterium | reverse complement strand
AATGGCTAGAGAAAAGTTCGAACGTAACAAACCCCATGTGAATATTGGCACCATCGGTCATATCGATCATGGTAAAACCACTCTGACTGCTGCAATTACCACTGTCCTGGCCCAGAAGGGTATGGCTGAAGGTACTGATTTCAGCGATATTGATAAGGCTCCAGAAGAGAAAGAGCGTGGCATCACCATCGCTACTGCCCATGTTGAGTATGAGTCCAAAACTCGCCATTACGCCCATGTGGATTGTCCTGGCCATGCTGATTACATTAAGAACATGATCACCGGTGCTGCCCAGATGGACGGCGCTATCCTGGTTGTTGGTGCTGATGATGGCCCCATGCCCCAAACCCGTGAGCATATCCTTCTTGGCCGTCAGGTTGGTGTACCTTCCATTGTTGTCTTCCTTAATAAGTGCGATATGGTAGATGATGAGGAACTCATTGAGCTGGTTGACATGGAGCTGCGTGAGTTACTTGATAAGTATGACTATCCTGGTGATGATACTCCTATCATTCAGGGTTCTGCACTTAAGGCCCTTGAGAATCCCACCGACGAAGCAGCGACCAAATGTATCTGGGATCTGATGGATGCCTGTGATTCTTTCATCGCTGAGCCTGTTCGTGATACTGATAAAGATTTCTTGATGCCCATCGAGGATGTTTTCTCTATCTCCGGTCGTGGTACTGTTGCTACCGGACGTATCGAGCGTGGTGTTGTTCACGTAGGTGATGAGATTGAGATCGTGGGTATTAAAGATACCGAGACCACTACCGTTACCGGTGTTGAGATGTTTCGTAAGATGCTCGACGAGGGTATGGCTGGCGATAACGTTGGCATCCTGCTGCGTGGCACCAAACGTGAAGACATCGAGCGTGGCCAGGTACTGGCTAAGCCCGGTAGCATCACCCCCCATAAGAAATTTAAGGCTGAGTGCTATATCCTGAGTAAAGAAGAGGGTGGACGTCATACTCCTTTCTTTAACGGCTATCGTCCCCAGTTCTACTTCCGGACCACCGATGTGACCGGAGTTATTACTCTGCCAGAGGGAGTTGAGATGGTAATGCCTGGTGATAATGTCACCGTTGTAGGCGAGCTGATCACCCCCATCGCCATGGAAGAAGGCCTTCGTTTTGCAATTCGCGAGGGTGGTCGGACTGTTGGTGCTGGTGTTGTTAATGAAATAATTGAATAAAAGTTAAGAAATTAGAAATAACAGTTGAGAAGTAGGGGATCATGTCTTATAAAGACTCTTCCTTTACTTCTTTGCTAAATTTTTAATTCGTATATTTTTTAACAATAAGGAATCATCATGATTCAGACACAGAAAATTCGTATCAGGTTAAAGGCATATGATCATAAGTTACTTGATCAGTCCACCATGGAGATTGTAGACACCGCAAAACGTACTGGTGCTTCCATTGCTGGCCCTATTCCCTTGCCGACCTCTATTAATAAGGTATGTGTTCTTCGCTCTCCTCATGTAGATAAAAAATCTCGTGAGCAGTTTGAGATGAGAACTCACCGCCGGCTGCTGGATATTTTAGAGCCTACTCAGCAGACCATTGATTCATTGATGAAACTCGAGCTTTCAGCTGGAGTTGATGTAGAAATCAAGCTGTAGATTGTTATTCCCTTTCATGGGATATGATCTCGCTGGGATAAGTGAATACTATGCCACAGACTATTGGAATTTTAGGTAAAAAGATCGGCATGACCAGGATGTACTCTGAAGAGGGTTCAGCCATTGGCGTTACGGTTGTTGAAGCCGGCCCTTGTTATGTTCTGCAAACTAAGAGCGTTGATAAGGAAGGATATAATGCCATTCAGGTTGGCTTTGGCATGAAGAAAGAGAGCCGGGTTAATAAGCCCATGGCTGGTCACTTTAAGTCCGGTGGCCAAGGTTCCTTTTATCATGTACGAGAGTTCCGGGTCGATGACCCGAGTCAATATGAGTTGGGTCAAAAGATTGAAGTTGCTGATCTCTTTAAGGTTGGCGATATTGTTGATGTTACCGGAACCTCTAAAGGTAAGGGCATGCAGGGTGTTATGCGTCGTCATGGTTTTGCCGGTGGTCCTGGTGGTCACGGTTCAAAATTTCATCGTCGCCCTGGTTCAATTGGTTGTTCTGCATGGCCAGGACGTGTTGTTAAAGGAAAAAAATTGCCAGGTCGTATGGGTGGCAAGGTAGTAACCAAGAAGAATCTGACCATTATTGATGTTCGTAAAGATGATAATGTGCTGATTGTGAAGGGTTCTTTGCCTGGTGCTAAATCTGGACTCGTTCAGGTTTACACTAAATAATTGTCAGTGTCATGTCGGTTGCTGACTTCATTGTCAGGAGCAGGAATTTTCGAAAGACACGGGCGTTAGCCTACTTGGTTTGTACCAGCATAAGACTTTTGCTGGCTAAAATTACAACTAAGTAAACTGTAAGGGAGCCGTGAAGATGGCCGAAGCTCAAATTTATAATATACAAAATGAAAAAGTAGGGGACATCACCTTAAATGATGACCTCTTTGGGGTTGAGGTTAAGACCCATATTCTCCATGATATTGTCAGAATGCAACGTGCTAATCGTCGTTCCGGTAATGCCTGTACCAAGACTCGTATCGAGGTCTCTGGCTCAGGTGCCAAGCCGTGGCGTCAGAAAGGAACAGGTCGGGCTCGTGCTGGTAATCGTCGTTCTCCAGTATGGAGAGGTGGTGGTACTACTTTTGGCCCTAAGCCACGCGACTATAGTTATAAGTTGCCCAAGAAGGTTCGTCGTCAAGGTCTGAAAATGGCCCTGTCTACCCGCCTGGCTGAGGAACGTCTGGTTGTTCTTGATAATCTTGAGATGGCTGATATCAAGTCCAAAGAGTTCAAAAACATCATGACCCAGCTTGATGCTGATAACTGCTTGTTCATCGTAGCAGACCATGACGTCATCCTTGATAAGTCCTCACGCAACATTCCCAACGTCAAAGTACTGCCTGTGGCTGGGTTGAATGTTTATGATATTCTGCTCCACAAGAAGCTTGTTCTTGTCCAGTCAAGTATTGCTAAACTTGAGGAGAGATTACTGTCATGAGTAACGTATATACTGTTATAAAAAAGCCTTGTCTCACTGAGAAGGGAATGACTCTCCAGGAAATGGATAATCAGATCACCTTCAAGGTTGACCCGCAAGCTAATAAGCATGAAATTAAGAACGCCGTTGAAAGCCTGTTTAATGTTAATGTCCTCAAAGTACGGACCTGTAACATGACCGGTAAGAAGAAGCGCATGGGTAAGCATGCTGGACGACGTTCAAATTGGAAAAAGGCTGTTGTTTCCCTTGCTGAGGGTGACTCCATCGACTTCCTCGACGAGCTGTAAAGCCACTAGTTGGAAAAACTGCTCAGATTTTTTGAAGAGAATGCATTGCCTTCCTCCTCATATCACTTCTATTAATGATTTGGATATCGAGACGAAGGCAAGCAAAATAAATATTCGGGATAAAAAATGGCTACATTAAAGACCTATAAACCTACATCCCCTGGTAGAAGGAATTATATATCAATCCTTGACCCTGAATTGTCCAAGGGTGGCCCAGAGAAATCTCTTGTTCGTTCTAAGAAGAGAACTGGTGGCCGTAACAATTATGGCCGCGTAACTTCTCGCCATATTGGCGGTGGTCACAAGCGCAAGTATCGAGTTATCGACTTCAAGCGCAACAAGGTTAATATTCCTGCTCGGGTTGCCAGTATTGAGTATGATCCTAATCGTACCGCAAATATTGCCCTGCTTTTTTATGCTGATGGTGAGAAGAGTTATATTCTCTCCCCTCATGGCATAGCGGTTGGTGATACTGTCATGTCTGGCGATGATGCTGATGTAAAGTTTGGTAACTGTTTGCCCATGGCGAACATCCCCCTTGGTACTATCATTCACAATGTTGAGATGAAGATCGGTAAGGGTGCTCAGCTTGTACGCAGTGCAGGAACAGCAGCACAGCTTATGGCCAAGGAGGGTGATTATGTCCTTGTCAAGCTTCCCTCTGGTGAGGTTCGTAAGTTCCATAATTTATGTCGTGCCTGTATTGGTCAGATTGGTAATATCCTCCATGACCGTCAGAAATTAGGTAAGGCTGGTCGTACACGTTGGAAGGGTCGTCGTCCTAAGGTTCGTGGTGTTGCCATGAATCCCCATGATCATCCAATGGGTGGTGGTGAGGGTAAGAGTTCTGGTGGCCGTCATCCTTGTACTCCTTGGGGTGTTCCCACTAAGGGCTATAAGACTCGTACTAACAAGTCGTCTGATAAATTTATTGTTAAGAAACGTTCATAAATGGTGAGTAGATAATGTCTCGTTCAATTAAAAAGGGCCCCTTTATTGATGGCCATTTAATGAAAAAGGTTAATAACGCCCTTGAATCAAGTTCCCGTAAGGTTATTAAGACTTGGTCAAGGCGTTCAGCGATTTTCCCAGAGATGGTTGGGTTAACCATAGCGGTCCATAATGGTCGCAAGTTCATCCCAGTATTTATTTCTGAGAATATGGTAGGACAGAAACTTGGTGAATTTTCACCAACTCGTACCTACTATGGCCACGCCTCTGATAGGAAGGGCCGCCGTTAATAAGCTTACTTGCTGCTAGGGATCTATTTCTGACGGGCAGCGGTAAAGCGTTTGATAAATAAGTGATTCGACCTGAGTGTACTCTAGGTCATATTGCTGGAGAATAGATATGGAAGCAAAGGCCAGAGCCAAATTTATCCGGATATCCCCCCAGAAGGCACGTCTTGTCGCAGATATGATCCGAGGCAAACATGTTGAAGAGGCGGTTACTACCCTCAGGTTTACCCCCAAGAAGGGTGCCCGTATACTGCGTAAGGTTTTGGAGTCTGCCATCGCTAATGCCACACAGAATGACACCATTGACGTGGATAATCTTTTTGTGAAGACCATTTTCGTTGATGGCGGACCAATGTTGAAACGTATTCGCCCCCGTGCCATGGGACGTGCAACCAAAATTTTGAAGAGAACAAGTCACATAACAATTGTTCTCGACGAGCAATAGAAATCAATATCTGCATTCGTTGCAGAGATATGGAGGAGTGTTTTGGGCCAAAAAGTTAATCCCATAGGTCTACGACTGAATATTACCCGTTCCTGGGAATCAAATTGGTATGCTGACAAGAAGGATTATGCCAGTAACCTCATTGAAGACCAGAAGATCCGTAAATTCATTAAAAAGCGGGTCTACCATGCGGGTATCGCCAAGATACATATTGCCCGGACCGGTGACAAAGTAAGGATTAAGTTACATACTGCTCGTCCTGGCATTGTTATTGGTAAGAAAGGTATAGAGATTGAGGCTTTAAAGCGTGATCTTGAGCGTCTTGTCAATAAACCTTGTCTTGTTGATATTCAAGAGGTTCGTCGCCCTGAGGCTGATGCGCAACTTGTGGCTGAAAATATTGCCTTACAGCTTGAACGTCGTGTTGCTTTTCGCCGCGCCATGAAAAAGACAGTAAATATCGCCTTGAAGTTCGGAGCTAAAGGTATTAAAATATCCTGCTCCGGTCGCCTGGGTGGTGCTGAAATGGCTCGTCGTGAGTGGGTTCGTGAAGGTCGTGTACCCCTTCATACCTTACGGGCAGACATTGATTACGGATTTGCCGAAGCAGCTACAACCTACGGAATCATTGGCGTTAAGGTTTGGATTTTTAACGGTGAAGTACTCAAAGAAACCGATCTGGTAGAAGAGTAAAAACGAAAGTATCTAGTTATCGGTTATCAGTTAACAGGTTTGGTTTTTTTATTAATAAGATCATTTCTTTACTGATAACTAGCAACTGACAACTGATAACTTGTGTTATAGGTGTTTACATGCTGAGTCCTAAGAAAGTTAAACATAGAAAAGTGATGAAGGGTAAGTTGCGCGGTGTAGCGCATCGAGGCTCTAAGATCAGCTTCGGCGAATTTGCCTTAAAGGCCCAAACCAATGGCAAGCTTACTGCTCGTCAGATTGAGGCCGCACGTATCACCATCAGCCGTACCATGAAAAGGCTCGGTCAGATGTGGATCAGGGTTTTTCCTGATAAACCTATCACTAAAAAACCCGCTGAAACACGCATGGGTAAAGGTAAAGGTAGTCCCGAGTATTGGGTCGCCCAGATTAAGTCTGGCCGTATCTTGTATGAGGTTACTGGAGTAGAGGAAGACGTGGCTCGTCAGGCACTGAAACTCGCTGGTGATAAGCTTCCCTTTGCTACAAAGGTAATATCCAAGAAGGAAACATTGATATGAAACCCTCAGAAATGCGCGATCTATCAATCGAAGAGTTACGCAGCAAGTCTCTAGAGAGCTCTGAAGAGTTATGTAAGCTGAAGATTCAGCATTCTATCCGTCCTTTAGAGAATCCGAGCGTACTTAAACAGTTACGTAAGACAGTCGCGAGATTCCAAACTATAATTACTGAAAAACAGCAATAGGCTACCAAGCCTACAAGACCTGCCCATTATATCATGAACCAGGGCTGGAGATACTATGTCTGATACAAAATCAAATAAAAGAACCCTCGTCGGCACTGTAGTCAGTGATAAAATGGATAAAACAGTTGTTGTCCGTACCGAGCGTCGCGTTAAGCATAAGCTGTATGGAAAATTTATGCGCCGTAACAATCAGTATATGGCCCATGATCCTGCCGAAGACGCAGCTGTTGGCGATCGTATTATTATTCAGGAATGTCGCCCCATGAGTAAGAATAAACGCTGGCGAGTCATTAAAGTTGTCGAGAAGGCTATCTAGCCCCTGTTCGTTCACGCTCCGTAGGGTGTTAAGGCCTGAAGAGATAAATAGTTGGTGAAATTATGATTCAAACTGAAAGCAGACTCAATGTAGCTGACAATTCCGGTGCCAAGAAGGTTTTGTGTATTCGTGTCCTCGGTGGCACTCGGAGGCGTTATGCTGGAGTCGGTGATGTAATAGTCGTGACAATAAAGGAAGCAATTCCACACGCCAAGGTCAAGAAAGGTGATGTCATGCGTGCTGTCATCGTACGGACCGCTAAAGAATTAAAACGGATGGATGATACCTCTGTTCGTTTTGATGAGAACGCCGCTGTCCTCTTGAATAGTTCCGGTGAGCCTTTAGCCACCAGGATTTTTGGCCCAGTGGCTAGGGAACTACGGGCACAAGGATATATGAAAATTATATCTCTTGCCCCTGAGGTTCTGTAAATTACGTACTAATACACCGGTATTGCTAAGTACTTGGTGTTACATTTAAGAGATTATATCAGGTCTTAATCCTGAGAAACTCTAACTAATCTTGTTACTGACATCAAGGCATGAAACCTTGATTTGATAATAGGTGAGGCGTGCAGATGCAGACAGAGAAAAATTACCTTCGGGTTAATGACCAGGTTGAGGTTATTGCCGGTAAGGATAAGGGACGGGTTGGCAAAATATCAAAAATTTTGGCAAACGATCATAAAGCCGTTGTTGAAAAGATCAATATCGTCAAGCGTCATACTAAACCCAGTATGGCCAACCAGGAAGGCGGCATTATTGAGACAGAAGCAGCTATTCATGTTTCTAATCTGATGCTTATCTGCGAGAAATGTGCAGGCCCGGTACGGATTAAAAAAAGTATGCTTGAGGATGGCACGAAGGTTCGTGTTTGTAAAAAATGCGGAGAAACCATCGGTGACTAGCCGATCGTGTCCTGGAGGGAATCATGTCAGAAATTAAAAAAATATATACCGATACAGTCGTTCCTGAATTAATGAAGGAATTTGGCTACACCAATATCATGCAAGTACCAAAAATTGAGAAGATTACTCTCAATATGGGACTTGGTGAAGCCGTACGGAACCCTAAGATTGTTGAAGGTGCGTCCAACGAACTCACCACCATTGCAGGCCAGAAGTCTCTGGTAACTAAGGCGCGTAAATCTATTGCAGGCTTTAAACTGCGCGAGGGTATGCCCATTGGTGCCAAGGTGACATTACGTGGCGAACGGATGTATCTGTTTTTAAGTAAGCTCATTAATATTGCTCTCCCTCGTGTCCGTGATTTTCGCGGTATTAAGTCAAAAGGGTTTGATGGTAGAGGGAATTATACCTTTGGTCTTAATGAGCATATTATTTTCCCTGAGATCGACTATGATAAGATTGATAAGATCAAAGGATTAAATATAACAATAACCACCACTGCCCCTACAAATCAGGAAGGTCATTTCCTGCTTAAGGCGCTTGGTATGCCATTTGCCAAATAGGGCAGTTGGAGGATTGAGACGTGGCTAAAAAATCAATAATCGCTAAAAGCCAGCGTACACCGAAGTTTAAAGTTCGCGCTTATAATCGTTGTCCGTTGTGTGGACGTCCGCGCGCCTTTCTACGTAAATATGGCATGTGTAGACTCTGTTTTCGTGACCTGGCTTCGAAAGGACAGATCACCGGCGTAACTAAGTCTAGCTGGTAGACGTTTACTATACATGATGAGGACAAACTGATGTCAATGAGTGATCCCCTGGCTGATATGCTAACCCGTATTCGTAATGCGAGTATGGTTAAGCACCCTTCAGTCCAGATACCGCATTCGAATGTAAAGAGCCATATTGCTGAGAATCTTAAGAAAGAAGGTTATATAACTGACTTTTCTGTTGTAAGTGATTCTAAGCAAGGCATGCTTGATATTTCCTTAAAATATGATCAGAAAAATAATCCTGTTATTACTGGTCTAAAAAGGGTTAGCAAGCCTGGCTGTCGTGTGTATGTACAGTCGAATAATATCCCCAAAGTTATGAGCGGCCTTGGAGTTTCTATTCTTTCAACCTCCAAGGGTGTTATCACAGATAAAGAAGCTCGTCAGCAAGGTGTTGGCGGCGAATTACTCTGTGAGATCTGGTAACTACCGTAATCCGTAGCCAGCAGAGCTGATGGTCAGTTAACAAAGGTTCGTTGATACTTATTACAGTTTTGAGTTTCACCTTGAATTATACCTCCTGGTGAACTATTACACATTACCTGCGAATTAGAGTGGAGTAAAATATGTCCAGGATAGGAAATAAACCCATTGATGTACCTGCTGGTATTGAGGTCGCAATTTCAGGTAATCATATTACCGTTAAGGGAAAAAATGGTACTCTTGAGCGTGACTTTCGTCCCGAGATTGCTTTTGAGCAGGAAGGTACTATTATCAGCGTTAAGTGCCGCGATAATAGTAAACGTACCCGGGCCTTCAGTGGCCTGAGTCGTACCCTTCTCAATAATATGATTCTCGGAATTACAACTGGCTTTTCCAAAAAGTTGGTAATTGAAGGTGTCGGCTACCGCGCTGATAAGAAGGGAAATGTCATAAACCTTTCTGTTGGCTATTCTCATCCGGTTCTCTTTGAATTGCCTGAGGGTGTCAATGCTAAGGTTGACAAGACTGAAATAACCCTAGATTCAATTGATAAAGAGCTTCTAGGACAGACTGCAGCCCGTATACGTGAAGTTCGGAAACCTGAGCCTTATAAGGGTAAGGGTATTCGTTACGAGGAAGAGCGTATTGTTCGTAAGGCTGGTAAGGCAGCTGCTAAATAAAATAGACCCCTAGGGTTAATGGTAGAGTACGATGGCCAGAACAAATAAGAAATATGTTGCTAAACAAAAGCGCATCCGTAGGGTTCGTAAAAAGATATTCGGCACTACTGAAAAGCCACGTTTACGTGTTTTCAGAAGCCTGAATCATATATACGCCCAGATCATTGATGACACTAAAGGTGCCACCATGGTTGCCAGTTCAAGCCTTGACACATCACTGAAAGGTGCTGATGGCAACAAGGTTGATAAGGCACGTAAGGTTGGTGAACTGATTGCAGAAAAGGCTAAAGGTCTAGGCTTATCCAAGGTTGTTTTCGACCGTGGTGGCAATTTGTATCATGGTCGTGTTAAGGCCTTGTCTGAAGGTGCTCGCGAAGGCGGGCTGGATTTCTAATTTTTTGAGATTGTTAAATTACAGGGGAGCAATGCCTTGGCTGTTCAAAGAAATGATAAAAACGACGATTTAATCGAGAAGATTGTTTACATTAATCGTGTTGCTAAAGTTGTAAAAGGCGGTCGCCGTTTTAGCTTCAGTGCTATTGTTGTTGTAGGCGATGGTAATGGAAAGGTTGGCTATGGATTAGGTAAGGCGAATCAGGTGCCTGAGGCAATTCGTAAGGGTGTAGAAAGAGCACGTAAAGATATGTCCCGTGTCTCTTTGCAAGATACCACCATCCCCCATGAAATCCATGGTAAGTATGGCGCAGGATGCGTGATGCTCAAGCCTGCAAGTGATGGTACCGGTGTTATTGCTGGTGGTGCTGTTCGTGCGGTTCTTGAGGCCGTTGGTGTGCATAATATTCTCACCAAATGTATTGGCTCTCATAATCCACACAATCTCGTTAAAGCTACCATAGATGGCCTGCGCCGTCTTCGTACTGAAAAGCAGATTGCCGCGATTCGGGGTCTTGATCCTGCTGATATTCGCGCCTAAAGCGAAATACGGAAAAAGAATTCAGAATAGAGAAGACAGGTGTCAGTTTCTGACTCCTGTCTTCTCTATTCTATAGTTATAACCAAGTAAAGAGGACCATCATCATGGCTGGTGATCTCAAAATAACACTGAAAAAAAGTGTCATTGGCAGTACGAAGAAGATTCGTGCTACTGTTGTTGGCCTTGGGCTGACTAAGACCAATAAGACAATAATGCGCTCGGATACCCCTGAGATTCGCGGTATGATTAACAAGGTACAGCATCTTGTTTCTGTGGAGGAAGTGTAATGATTAATTTAAGTAATCTCTCGCCGAAACCAGGTTCTCGCCACCAGAAAAAACGTCTTGGTCGTGGACATGGTTCTGGCCATGGAAAGACCTCTGGACGCGGTCATAAGGGTTATAAGGCTCGCTCTGGATCTGGTATCAAGCCCGGTTTTGAGGGTGGCCAGATGCCTATTCAGCGTCGTCTGCCAAAGCGTGGTTTTAATAATGTTTTTCGCAAAGTATATGCAATTGTTAACGTGCGCGAACTGGATCGATTTGAAGCAGGTTCAACTGTAGATAATGACAGTCTTGTTGCCATCGGCCTTATCAAGAGTTCTGATTCGTTGGTGAAGATCTTGGGTGACGGTGAAGTGACAAAAGGCGTTACAGTTAATGTTGATAAAGTTTCTAAGTCCGCCCAGCAAAAGATCGAAGCTGCTGGTGGATCTATAAGTGCTTAATCTCGCTGTTGTAATCATGTAGATCAAGGGCATAGCCATCGTGCATGCCTTTTTTCACGTCTTCTTGCCTCTTTGGTGATATTAAATTCTTTGATTATAAGGTCGTGTAACTATGGCATTGCCGGTGCAAGCAAATACCGCAAAGTATGATGAACTGCGGAAAAAGATAATATTTACTCTGCTTATGCTGGCCGTATATCGGGTCGGGGTACAAATTCCCACTCCTGGTATCAATGCTGATGCACTGGCCCAGTTTTTTGCCAAAAATTCCCAGACCATATTTGGTATGGTGAATATGTTTTCCGGTGGCGCTTTGGAAAAATTTTCCATTTTTGCCTTGGGAATCATGCCCTATATTTCTGCTTCCATTATATTCCAACTTCTCACCGTTGTTGTTCCTCAGCTTGAGGCATTAAAGAAAGAAGGTGAGGCTGGACGTCGTAAGATAACGCAATATACTCGATATGCTACCGTGGCTTTAAGTATTGTCCAATCTCTGTTTATCAGTATTGGCCTGGAAGGAATGAGCGCTGGTGGTGGTTCAACTGAGATGATTGTTGTCGATCCTGGTTGGTCTTTTCGTATTATGACTGTGCTTACCTTGACTTCTGGTACTGCATTTATAATGTGGCTCGGTGAACAGATGACTGAGCGCGGCATAGGCAATGGTATATCCTTGATTATCTTTGCTGGTATTGTCGCCCGTACTCCGGCCGCCATTGTTAATACCTTTAAGATGGTCAGTACAGGTCAGATGATGGCTATTTTTCTGCCTGTACTTCTTGGTATGATGGTAGTTGTTATCGGTATTATTATTTATTTCGAGACAGCTCAACGGCGGATTCCCATCCAGTATGCAAAACGTATGGTGGGTCGGCAGCTCATGGGTGGTCAACAAACTCATTTACCACTGAAGATCAATATGGCTGGTGTAATTCCACCTATCTTTGCCTCTTCAATTATGATGTTCCCAGGTACCATAGGTCAGTTTGTCCAGATAGATGCCGTGCAGCGAGTGTCAGCCCTTTTTGCCTGGGGCACGCCTCTCTATACTGTATCCTACGTGGCCATGATTGTTTTCTTCTGTTTCTTTTACACTGCAGTTACCTTTAACCCCAATGATATTGCTGAAAATTTGAAGAAAAATGGTGGTTTTGTTCCAGGCATACGCCCTGGCCAACGTACTGCAGAATTTATTGACAAGTTAACTGTTCGGCTCACTGTTATTGGTGCCATGTATGTCAGCGTTGTCTGTATTCTGCCAGAGATATTAATTCAACAGGCTAAATTGCCATTCTTTTTTGGCGGTACTGCCTTGCTTATTGTTGTTGGCGTCTCTATTGATACCATGACTAAGATTGAGTCTTATACGGTTCAGCAAAACTATGATGGTTTTGTCAAGAGTCAGAGGATGCGGAGAAACAGGAGTTTTAATGGGTAAGGCAATTATCCTTAAGTCTGCTTCTGAAGTGGAACGGATGTACGAGGCCAACCAGATAGTTGCCTCTACCTTGTCTTTATTGCAGGAACGCATTGAACCAGGTCTCTCTACTTGGCAGATGGATCATTGGGCTGAAAAATATTGTCGGAACCATGGCGGTATTCCTGCCTTTAAGGGGTACCGAGGGTTTCCTGGTAGTTTATGCGTGTCAATCAATGAGCAGGTTGTGCATGGTATTCCTTCTAAGAAGGTAAAGGTCAAGGAAGGAGATGTTATTTCCATAGATTTTGGTGTTAAGCTCAATGGCTTTTATGGTGATTCCGCAATTACCCTGCCGGTTGGTGTTATAAAACCTGAAATCAAAAAGCTTCTTGATGAGACTCAGCAATCACTCTACAAGTCTATTGCCCAAGCCGTGGTCGGCAATAGACTTGATGATGTATCTGCTGCTGTTGAAAATCATGTAACACTCTTTGGCTATGGTGTTGTACAACAGTTTGTTGGCCATGGTATTGGCCGAGATTTGCACGAAGCTCCTGAGGTTCCAAATTACCACAGGGATGGTGCCAGCCCTAAATTGCATGAAGGCATGACCATAGCAATTGAGCCTATGATCAACCTTGGTACACATGAGGTAAAGGTACTCAGGGATGGCTGGACTGTGATAACCAAGGACAAGAAGGTCTCTGCCCATTTTGAGCATTCCATTGCCGTGACGCAAGGTAAAGCACGTATCCTTAGCTTGCGACAGTCAGAGGACTTGCCAGAGTATTTACTACCGTAAAGTTTGTTGAAGGTGACTTTGTCACACGAATCTACTGTTTTAAAAGTTATTATAAAGTTTTTAAATCGGTTTTAGCATAAAATAATACGAGCAAAAATTAAAAAATAGAGTATATTCTCTCTTTTTTCGCGTTTTGCAGGTTATATATTAGGAAAATCATATGCCAAAAGAAGAGGCAATTCAGGTAGAGGGTACTATTGTTGAACCCCTGCCTAATGCGATGTTTAGAGTAGAGCTGGACAATGGCCATAAGGTATTGGCACATATCTCTGGTAAGATGCGGATGCATTTTATCAAGATACTCCCCGGTGACAGGGTTACTGTTGAGCTATCCCCTTACGATCTGACCAGGGGGCGGGTAACTTTCCGCTCAAAAGGCGGAAAGAAGAGAAATTAGTATTAATCTGGAGGGCTTAACCTCCTTATCCTTATAGATAGAGGTTTTGTCATGAAGGTTCGTGCATCAGTAAAGAAGATTTGTGCCGATTGTCGTGTTTTTAAGCGTAACGGCGTAATTCGGGTTGATTGTAAAGTGAAAAAGCATAAACAACGTCAGGGATAGTCTTCTCGGCGTTTTAATTATTACTTGTTTTGACCGGTACTGTCTCAATTGACAGTGCTAGTGTGATTATAACCTCCAGGAGGATACACCCTTGGCACGTATTGCTGGCGTTGATTTGCCAAAAAATAAACATATGGTAATTG